>JAISIJ010000010.1 GCA_031262245.1 Oscillospiraceae bacterium
ATACATTATCGTAAATATTCTCCATTTCTTCATTAAACCACATTGCTACAAAAATTTGCATTGATTTTGTGATGTTAGGTCTTTGAGGAATCCTATTTTGTTGTCGCAAGTAAGAAACAAGATTTGGCAAATAATTAAAAACATTACCGTGGTATCTAAGACCTGATATATAATTTTCTGCATCTTTTGATAAGACCTTATTGTTTTTGAGATAAACCTCAACATCGGAAACCCAGTCTGAACATTTTTGCGTTACACCACGAGGTATCTGTTTTCCAGTGTCAATAAGATTTTGTAACTCATTATTATACATAGCAATCACTCCTTATCTATAGGCTCAAACTCTTCTCTTTTAACCTTATACGCCGTAACTTTTTCAACCCCGATTTCAAATTCAAGCATTTTACTTATAAATTCGTCACCGTCTATTAAATCTATCTGTTGTTTTCCGGCACTCGAAGCCTCTTCTTTTGCAGCACGAGAAAATGTGCCGGTAGTAATCATTAAGCCTTTTTCGATATTTGTCGTGAGAGAACCTCTGAAGTCACGAATTTCAGACGCACCGACAACGCCCTTATATCTCTTGCACTGAAAAGCAATTTTAAAGCTAAATACACCGTTAATTTTAAATTTTCCGTAACCGTCAATACCTCCGTCCCCGGACTTCTTGGTTACGGTAACTTCGTCAAATCCACATTCCCGCAACACTTTCATTGTCAGATGTTCAAAAGCATATGGATTCATATTTTTGAGAAGTTCGGCAAGTTCTGTTCTCCAAGGTTCTTCGTTGATTATCTCTTCAGAAGTATCAGGCTCTTTTGTTGATGCTTTTCCGTTCCTGTTTTTTTTACAACTGTTTAAGACGGTTTCTGTGCCAATCGCTGATACTTCTGAAAAAGCTGAAGTTATAGCATAAACACCGCGTTTGCTGTTTTCTAATGCACCATATTTTTTAAGATACGTTACAGCCCAGTGAATACGGTCTTTAAGCACACTCGCACCGGAATTAGCATATGTCTTATCTACAACTTCATCGGAAAACTGCAAATTGGTTACTAACGTATTATAAAGTTCATTGTTAGTTGCAGAACCGCCCCGTTCTCTAACAGCATTAAAAACAGGGACAATCAATTCATCAAATTTCGGCATTTTATTGTTTTTCATATATTTCTTCCTTTACGCCGCAAGTAATGCGAAATTCATTTCTGCCAGTACATTCATATATCCGCCGTAGGCGAATTTCCACCGACTTCGCCGGTGGCGATTAAAAGACTTTTTAAGTCTTTTAATCGGAGATTAGTATAAGTTTTAAACAACTTTCTCAAACGAAGTTTGAGGCGACGAAGTCGCCAAGTTGCGTATACAACAGTAATTTCCGACACGAAGTGGTGGCGACCGCCGTAGGTGGTCGAAAATTGACTTGTCAATTTTAAATCCAACTGCTATATTAGACCTGTCCTAACACTTTATTTTTTTAGCATATATGGGGGGTTCTAAAAAACAGGGGCTGTTGGGGGGCGGAGCCCCCCACTCCCTCTCTAAATGTGGTGCGGTGGCGACAGCCACCGCCGTGATAAAATAGCGGAAAGAAAGTGTTAGGACAGGTCTAATATTGTTCTGAAATAAATCGCCTTGTTTTTATATTTGTACCATACACCAACATAAAAATCAAGCATTATTTTGTGAAATATGCCATTATTAAGAATTTAGCAGTTTTGTCGCAAAGGTGTTTCGCCAAAATACTACACCGTTCCGGACAAAATGATATATATATTTAATTATAACATATTTCTGACAGAAAGTCAAGGGGGAGCTTCAGATTTTCACGGAGCATAGCACAAATTGTTCGCATAAATTGAAACCTGCAAAACCATAATTATCTCCTTGAAAAATATGTAGTTTGGGAATTTTCACTATCATTATTGTTTCGGCACATATTTTTACCTCAAAGCGGAGGACACGCACCGAGAAAATCCTCCGGCTGTTAAACGACGTTAAATTGCATTAAATTACTCCTTGTTAAATTAATATGGATAACTATTCACTATTATTATGCTCTTTTAGGATTGAGAAAATATGCCGAAAACGAGTGCTGTGACAAAATTTCTCAAAAGCCCTATTTCCCCCTTGACTTTCTGTCAGAAATATGTTATAATCAAATATATGTATCGTTTTTGGCGGAACGGTGTAGTATTTTGACGAAACACCACTCAACAAGATTTTTTTATTAGAATATAATTATGTTATATTCACAAAATAATACTTAATTTTTATGTTGAAATATAAATATAAAAAAGAGCAAATATTTTGTCTAACAGACAAAAAAACTTAAAGGAAATAAAAATAATGAATAGCCAAGTACACAATCAAATTGTCAATTTTATATGGGGAATCGCCGACGATTGCCTTCGAGATGTTTATGTTCGGGGGAAATATCGTGACGTTATATTGCCTATGACTGTTATTCGCCGTCTTGACGCGGTTTTGGAAGATACAAAATCCGATGTTCTTAAAATGAAAGATACACTCGACAAAGCAGGTATCAGCAATCAAGCCGACCCCCTTTGCAAAGAGGCAAAACAGTCATTCTGCAACTGGTCGCCTTTTAAATTAAAAGACCTGACAAGCCGTGTGAAACCGCAACAACTTAAAGTGGATTTTGAGGAATATTTAGACGGTTTTTCGCCGAATGTTCAGGAAATTCTCGCAAAATTCAAATTCCGTGAACAGATAAACACTATGGTTGAAGCAAATATTCTCAGTGCGGTAATCGGAAAATTCGTCAATTCTTCTATTAACTTAAGCCCTTATCCTGTTTTGGAAGACAACGGCGAAGTAAAACTCCCCGCACTTGACAACCACACAATGGGTACGGTTTTCGAGGAACTTATCCGCCGTTTTAACGAGGAAAACAACGAGGAAGCCGGAGAACACTTTACTCCCCGTGATGTTGTTGAACTTATGGCTGACCTTATTTTTGTGCCGATTGAAGATAAAATCAAGGACTCCACATATTCGGTTTATGA
>JAISIJ010000041.1 GCA_031262245.1 Oscillospiraceae bacterium
ATAATGGATGAATCACATTGACAAGCATAACTCTACCCGGTGTAACTTCCAACGACACTCGTGCGTTCTATGCGTGTACTTCTTTAACAAGCATAACACTTCCCGAGGGCATTATTGCAATAAATGAGAGAGTTTTTGCCGGTTGTTCAACATTAGAAAGCATAACACTTCCCGACAGCGTAACTTCAATAGGCACCTCTGCGTTTGATGGATGTACATCATTGACAAACATAACTCTACCCGGTGTAACTTCAATCGGCAATAGTGCGTTCTATAAATGTACTTCTTTAACAAGCATAACACTTCCCGACGGTTTGGAACTAATAGACAGGTCAGCATTTTCCGACTGCACAAACTTAACTTCCATAACTTTCCCTGAGACTTTGCTGATAATCGCCAATGATGCATTCTCCGGAACAAGTTTAACAGAAATTACTGTTCCCGAGAGCGTTACATCAATCGGTAGTGGTGCTTTTAAGAATTGTTCTTCATTAACCTCTGCAACAATACTTTCTTTCGGCACTTCAATCAGTAATTTTGCTTTTAGTAACTGCAATGAGAATCTTAAAATTCACGGATACAGCGGTTCAGCTGCAAAAACTTATGCCGTTGAGAATGATATTGATTTTGTTGCTCTCCCCGACTTTATCGTTGACGAAAACGGCATTATAAGAAAATATGTCGGTTCGGCGGCGGAAGTAGTTATTCCCCCAACATTACAAGGTATAGAAATTACCGCAATAGGTGAGAATGTATTTGCAGATTATTCAAATTTAACAAGCATATCTATCCCCGAGAGTGTAACTTCAATCGGCGGCAATACTTTTGCAAGTTGTGATAATTTAACAAGCGTAACAATTCACGGTCTTGATACTGTTATTAATAGTACTGCTTTTCCGAGCGGCTGTACAATTTACGGTTATCCCGGAAGTGCAGCAGAAGCTTTTGCGGAAGAAAATGGTTTTACTTTTGTTGATTTAGCTACTGATTATATAATTCTCGAAAGTTCCAAAGACGATGTCACTATGACCGCAACTCTTGACAGATATTCGGGCAGTAAAAAAGACCTCATACTCCCGAAATACATTGACGGTTATAAAATTACCGCAATCAAAGATAGGATTTTTGAACGCAAGACTATTACTTCTGTCGTTATCCCCGACAGCGTTGAAACAATCGGTATAGGTGTATTCAGTCAATGTACTTCTTTAACAAGCGTAACTATCCCCGACAGCGTTAAGGAAATAGGTGGTGATGCGTTCTATCAGTGTACTTCTTTAACAAGCATAACTATCCCAAACAGCGTTACAACTCTCGGTAATTCAATTTTTATGCGTTGTTCTGCTTTGGAAACAGTTAATATTCCCGATAATGAGAGCATAACTGAAATACCGGAACAAACTTTTGCATACTGTTATGAATTAGAAAACATTACAATTCCCGACGGAATAACATCAATCGGAAGTTCAGCTTTTAGTTATTCCGACTTGACTTCCGTAACAATCCCCGAGAACGTAACATCAATCGGAAAATCAGCTTTTAGAGATACAGGCTTGACTTCCGTAACAATTCCCGAGAACGTAACATCAATCGAAGAATATGCTTTTAGAAATACAGGCTTAACTTCTGTAACATTCCCTGAGGGTATTACTACTATAAACGATTTTGCTTTTTACGAGTGTGAGAGCCTTACTGAATTCAAAGGTTTTTCGGGTACTCGTGCAGAAACTCTCGCAACATATCTCAAAATCAATTTCGTTGATTTAGCTCAGGGTTTTAAATTTACAAAAGATGCCGACACAAAAACCGCAACTATCACCGGATATACAGGAAATGCAGTCGACATCACAATCCCGGAATATATCGGAAATTACCAAATTACCGCAATAGGCGAAGAGGCGTTTGAAAGTAAAGCAATAGAATCTGTTGTTATCCCCGAGGGTGTAACTTCAATCGGCGACAGTGCTTTTTACAATTGTTTAGAATTAACAACAGTAACTTTCGGCGACGACAGCAGTCTTGAAACAATCGGAGCTTCTGCGTTTGCCGGAACTGCTTTAACTTCAATTAAATTCCCCGACAGCCTTATTTCAATCGGTGAGAGTGCTTTTCGAGGGTGTGAAAATTTAACAAGAGCAACTCGCTCCGGATACAGCAAACTTACAACAATCGGCAATAGTGCTTTTCAAGATTGTGTAAAATTAACAAGCTTTGGTTTCTCCGGTGTTACTTCACTCGGTACATCTGTTCTTCAAGGCTGTACTGAGTTAAACAACGCAGTACTCTCCGCAAGTCCTGAATTTACCACAATACCTGCAAACACGTTCTATGGTTGTACTTCTCTGACATATATCCAAATTTATAACAATATTACAAAAATTGAAAGCAATGCTTTCGGCAACTGTTCAAGTTTAGCGGAAGTAGAATTTTTAACAAAAACTCTTGACCTCGCCAACTGTGCTGACGATGCTTTTGTCGGAACTTCCGAAAATTTAGTAATTTGGGGTATACAGGGTTCAAATGTAGAAGATTATGCAGAATTGTGCGACAAAACGTATAGCGAAATTCCCCCGATTGGGTATAGCGTTACAGCTGAGGGAACAGGAATAATAATCACAGGCTATTGGAGCTATTTGACTGATGTCATAATCCCCGAAACAATAGACAATTTGCCTGTTGTTGGTATCAATAATTATTCTGCGTTTAGCTTTTCGGATATAACCTCTGTCACAATCCCTGCAAGCGTAACTTGGGTAGTCGATGGTGCTTTTTATGGTTGTGCAGACTTAACAGAAGTAATAATATACAGTAAAACCACCACTTTCGGCGGTGCTGACGTTTTCACCGATGTTTCGGAAGACTTAATAATCTACGGTTATGCAGATACTGACGTTGAAGAATATGCAGACACAAATGAGCTTACTTTTGTATCTTTTGATAGTTTTCAAGACCAAGCAAGTGCCCTCTTAACCGCTCTCGGTGACGAAAAATACGCACCTTTGAACATTTATTCAAGTATTCAAACAGCTTTAAATACCACTTATGTAAATATTACAAGTTCGACTGATATTGCAGAGTTAGAAGCCGCAATTACAGCACTGGGTACTCTGAAAAACAATGCTGACAATGCGTATAACATCTATGTTAGAGGCTTACAAAGCGATGTCGGCGACCTTTTAACCGCTCTCGGCAATGAGAAATATGAAACTTTAAGTATTTATACTGATATTCAAACAGCTTTTGCAACTTATGCTGATACTGCAAATTCGACAAATGTCGCAACGTTAAGAGCCGCAATTACAGCATTAACTAATTTGAAAAACAGAGCGGATAATGCTTATATCGCAAGCTTGCAAACACAAGCAGGCAATCTTTTAACCGCTATCGACAATGATAAATACGCACCTTTAAGCATTTATGCAGATATTCGAACAGCTTTAAGCACTTATGCTGATATTGCAAGCTCGACTGATATTACAGAGTTAAATAATGCAATTACAGCACTTGAAGCTTTGTATGATAGTGCAGAAGAAGAGTTGGCAGACTATGAATATATCACAAGCTTGCAAATACAAGCCGACAACCTCTTAAACGCTGTCGGCAATGATAAATATGAGCTTTTGAGTATTTATGCAACGGAGATTGAACCTGCTTTAATCGCGTATGCAGATATTGCAAACGAAACAGATGTTACAGAGTTAAATAATGCAATTACAGCACTTACAACTTTGAACACCGATGCTGAAACAGCGTATGAGGAATATGTTGAAAGCTTGCAAACGCAAGCCGGCAATCTCTTAATCGCTATTTCTGACGAAAAATATGAACCTTTGAACATTTATATAAGTATTGAAATAGCTTTAATCGATTATGAAGATATCGCAGACGTGACGGAAATTGCTGATTTAAAAGCCGCAATTACAGCACTCACTACCTTGAAATCTAATGCGGATACACAATATCAAAATCTCGTAAGCAAACAAACACAAGCCGGCGAACTTTTAACTGCTATTTCTGACGAAAAATATAAAGTTTTGGAAATTTATACAGATATAACCAAAGCGTTGGCGGATTATAAAGATATTGCAAGTTCGACAGTTCTTTCTGATTTAAACGACGCAATTACAGCACTCACTGATTTGAATTCTAATGCGACAACAGAGTATCTCTTCTATGTTTCTGACTTGCAAGCACGAGCCGAAAGCCTTTTAAACGCTCTCAGCGACACAAAATACGCACCTTTGAGCATTTATACAAATATTCAAACTGCTTTACTCGCTTATGAAAATATTGCAAGTGTGGCTGATGTGGCAGAGTTAAATACTGCAATTTCCGCACTTGAAACTTTGTATGATAGTGCAAAAGAAGAGTATGCGGAGTATGTTACAGGCTTGCAAACACAGGCGGCTGAACTCTTAGCGGCAATCGATAACAGTACCTATGCAAAATTGGATATTTATTCGGATATTAAAACAGCTTTAACCACTTATGCAGGTATTAGATTCTCAACAGATGTTGCTAAGTTAAATGCCGCAATTTCCGAAATGAAAACTCTGTATGATGATGCAGAAGCAGAAAAAGAATATAAAGAAATCACAAGCTTGCAAACACAAGCCGGTGAACTCTTAACCGCTCTCAAAGACAAAAAATATGAAACTTTGAATATTTATGCAAATATTCAAACAGCTTTAACAACTTATGCAAATATTGCAAGTGTGACAGTTATTGCTGATTTAAATACCGCAATTACAGCACTCACTACCTTGAAAATCAGTGCCGAAAATGAGTATAACGGCTATACTATTTCAGACTTGCAAAAACAAGCCAAAAACCTCTTATCCGAACTCAGTAACCCCGAATATGAATTTTTAGACAATATCACAGCAATGATTGGCACTACTTTGAAGACTTATGCAGATATTAGCACTTCAACTGATGTTATAGAGTTAGATACCGCAATTTCCGCCCTTACAGATATGAACAATTACGCAAAAGCAGCATATGAACAACTCGTAAGTAGACGGGCAGAAGCCAACAACCTCTTAGCGGCACTCGCTGATGAAAAATACAAAAATTTGGATATTTATGAAGATATTCAAACAGCTTTAACTAATTATACAGATAATGTAAATACAAAGACTTACGGAGCGTTATTAAATATACTTTCCGAACTCGAAATTTTGTATGATAATGCGGAAGAAGAGTATGCCGTTGCCGAAAAACAAGGCGAATTGGCAACGCTTGTTGCGGCACTTAAAGTTTACTCCAACCCTAAATATACAGCTTTTTTAGCAACTACCGATTTTAATATCGACGCTATTGCAGAGGGTTTTGAGTTGTATTTGACTTCCGAAAGCACAGAAGTTTTAGATGCACAAATTACAGCGATAGAAAGTGAAATTGCCGAAATCGAAACAGCTTACTCTGTTTATATTTCAACTTCGACAACCACAACCACTTCAACTACAACATCAACAACGTCAACTACTTCAACATCTGACAGCACAACGGCTAAATCCGTTTCGACATCGGGTAGTGCGACAACAGCTAAATCAGTTTCCACATCAGGTAGCACAACATCTAAATCCGTTTCGACATCGAATAGCACAACGTCTAAATCGGTTTCGACATCGAGTAGCACAACAGCTAAATCAGTTTCGACATCTAACAGCACAACATCTAAATCGGTTTCGACATCGAATAGCACAACAGCTAAATCAGTTTCGACATCTGATAGCACAACAGCGAAATCTGTTTCAACATCGGGTAGCACAACATCTAAGTCCGTTTCGACATCAGGTAGCACAACATCTAAATCAGTTTCGACATCAGGTAGCACAACATCTAAATCAGTTTCAACATCGGGTAGCACAACAGCTAAATCGGGGTCAACATCGGGTAGCACAACTTCTAAATCAGTTTCCACATCAGGTAGCACAACATCTAAATCAGTTTCCACATCAGATAGCACAACAGCTAAATCGGTTTCGACATCGGGTAGTACAACATCTAAATCAGTTTCCACATCGGGTAGTGCGACATCTAAATCAGTTTCGACATCGGGTAGCACAACATCTAAATCGGTTTCGACATCGGGTAGCACAACAGCTAAATCGGTTTCGACATCAGATAGTGCGACAACAGCTAAATCAGTTTCGACATCGAATAGCACAACCTCTAAATCGGTTTCGACATCGGGTAGCACAACAACATCAATTACTGACCCTACTGTAACAACGACATCGGCGACAGGCAATGAGGAAGCAACTACAACCTCTACTTCATCAACTTCAACAAGTTCTACTTCTTCTACTTCTTCTATTTCTTCAATAACTTCTACAACCACCACAACAAAAGTAACTGTTGCCGTAAAACTCGACTCAACAATTAAAAAAGTCTCCCCGACTTCCTCAAAAATTTACGTTAAGAGAACAGAGGGCAACGCAAAAGGTTCTATTTCATATGTACTCTTAAAAGGCGATTATTCTGACGTTGACTTCTCAACTGCGAAACTTGCGGATATGAAAAATCACGAAAATTTTGTGAAGTTGGAATACTCAAACTACACCAAAAACTTCAATTTCAACATCACACATCTCGACAAAAACACAACTTATACCCTCGTTCCGTTCACGGTTAAAATGAAATACGGTTACTTTGGAATGGGTGAAAATGTAACATTTACAACGACTGATATTTCCCTTGAAACTGTTGTTAAAACTGTTACCGCTGACACCGCAAAGTTCAAAATCTCCCGCACAGGTTCAGCAAACGGTGCGTTGGGTTATGTTCTTTTGAAAGGCGATGTTTCGAATAATTTCAAGACTTTGGAAGAGTATCAAAATTCCGAAAACTTCTTAGCTAACCAAACATCAAAATGGACCGGTAGCGTTACAGTTACTGTAAAAGGTATCGAAAGCGGCGAAACTTACACAGTCGTTCCGTATACTCAAAAAGGCGGCGTTTATTCATTTGGTTTAGGCGAGAATATCACTTTTACAGCGGAGTAATTTCAGATTTTCTATGTAAAAAAAGAGCAGTCAGCTTGACTGCTCCTTAAATTTTTTAATACAAAAAATCTCTTCTCACACTAATAAAACCTATGCTTTAAGAGCATAGGCAAGCAAGGACATATGTTACATTCGTGTAACAATGTCGGCTTGTTAGGGGAACACAAATTTTCCCCTAAGACCCAATTTTTCGTTCTTTGCTGACAGCAAAGAAAATCGCTTTTCGCTCAAAATCACTTCGTTCAGAAATCTATATAGTGCGAATTTCTAACAAAATTTTTTTTAAGAGTAACATCTTTAATCAGATGTTACTCTTTTTTTATTTGAAAACACCTGTTCAAAATACCGAAAAAATCTTATATAGTGAGGGGTGATAAAAATTATTTTTCAATAATGGAAATTTGGCTGTTCAAAATCCCTTTTTCACGCCTTAGTAATGAGGGAAGATTTACAAAAGAAGAAACAGGGGTTAAATGGATTGTGAAAGTTTAATGAAACTTTAAAAAAACACCCCAACAAAACGCTCCTAAAAAGAAGATATATGAGGGAAAAAATTATTTTAAGAATAGCAGAAAAATGACCTCTCAAAATGCCATCTAAAACACGTTATGTAGAAGGAAAAAAAATTTTTTTCAAAATACCCTGCCAAAACGACTAAAAAAAGAAAATATATGAGGGAGAAAAAAATATTTTCAATATCTCGAAAAAAAGACTGTTCAAAACGGCTTGGAAAACACGTTATATGAAAGAGAAAATATTTTTTCGCAAAATACCCTGCCAAAACGCCTTGAAAATCTTATTAAGTAGAAGGATAAAAATATTTTGAAAACTTCTTAAAAACGACCTCTCAAAACGGTTAAAAAAAGAAGATATATGGGAGGGTAAAAATGCTCAAAAAAACTTTTCTCGCAGACCTCTAAAAGACCGTTTCCCACGCCTTAGTAATAGAGGAGAATATTTCAGAGTTAATAAAAATAGTTACAGGGAATAAGTGGATTGTGAAAGTTTAATGAAACTTTTTCAAACACCCCCACAAAACGCCTTTAAAAACACGTTATATGAGAGGTTTAAAAATATTTTCAAAAATTCTGAAAAACGACCTCTCAAAACACTCAAAAAATATTATTTAGTAGGAGGATAAAAAATGAACCAAAATCAAATTTACGCCAAAAAACAAAAAGCCTTGGAGCGGAAAATCGCAAAAATGAAAGCCGAACAGGAACAACTTCAAGCAGAACAACGGCTTTACGAACAGGCAAGTAAAATTGCCGACAGCCACATTTTACGGCTGAAAGACTACGTTATTGCCGACATCAAGGAGAATATGTCGGCTGAAAATCTGAAACGTTGGGAGGATATTTTTCAAACAATTTACGGCTATGTGGAAACCTCTAAAACAAAAAATTCTGAATTTGAAAAGTCAGATTTTTCAGAAATAACTCCCGATTTTTCTGAAAAAGAAATTGCCACAGCAAAAGAAAATAAGGAAACATTTCAACTTGAAATTCCGTTAGAAAGTGAGGAGTAAAATGGACACAAAACAGAGATTAGCGTTAAGTTTAACACCCGAAGAAATTCAGCGAATTAGGGAAAATGCGAAAAAAGCGAATATGAAAATCGGGCATTATGTTATTTCTGCGATTGATAATAAACCGATTTTTGAAATTCCGAATAACATTTCTGATTTGATAGTTGCGTTGAATAAGCAAGGCAATAATCTAAATCAGCTTGCGAAAACCGCAAATTCTCAAAAATTTGTGACGGCGGATATTATGAAAGCAGTCAAGGAAAATCAAAAAATTCTCGACACGGCGGTTACTAAAATTACTGAAATTCTGAACACGGTGAACATTTATCGTGACCGTAAAAAATCAGAAATCAACACGAATTTTGATAAAATAATTGAGTTTTTAGAGAACGCTTTATTGATACTAAAAACCGAAAGGAGTGCGAAAAATGGCGGTAGTTAAGTCCACAAAACGCAAATTAAAAAACGACAAAGCAATAAAAAATTATATTAACGGAGGGAATTATGACTACAACAATCAAAAAAATCGGGACACTTTACTACCACATTTGCAGTACATCGGCTGAAAATGCCAAGGAAACACTTGAAAATAAAATTGAGAGACTTATTAAAAAAGAAGTCGAAAAAATGTGCATTTAACGAGGAAAATTAGGGCTTGACAAAAGCAAAAATTTGTAGTATAATAAA
>JAISIJ010000095.1 GCA_031262245.1 Oscillospiraceae bacterium
CAATTTCCTCCAATAAAAACTTTTGGACGAAATTTACAGCAAAGCATACTAATATAGTATATAATTTAGCGAAAATGAACAAAAAATTAAAGGAACAATATATGGAATATACCGGTTTGAATGAACTGCGTAAAAAATTTCTGGATTTTTTTGAGAGCAAGAAACACACAATATTATCCTCCGCACCCTTAGTGCCGCAAGGTGACAAGAGCTTGCTTTTGATAAATTCCGGAATGGCACCCTTGAAAAAATACTTTTTAGGCGTTGAAACTCCGCCGAATAAGCGTGTTGCAACCTGCCAAAAGTGTATACGTACCCCCGATATAGAACGTGTCGGCAAAACCTCTCGCCACGGCACTTATTTTGAAATGTTGGGTAATTTTTCCTTCGGTGATTATTTTAAAAATGAAGCTATTGAGTGGGCTTGGGAATTTTTCACCGAAACTTTAGCTTTGCCGAAAGACAGGCTCTATTGTTCTGTGTATCTTGAAGACGATGAAGCTTTTGATATTTGGACAAAGAAAATCGGTGTAGCCGAAGACCATATGGTTCGTTTGGGTAAAGAAGATAATTTCTGGGAACACGGCAGCGGACCTTGCGGACCTTGCTCGGAGATTTATTTTGACAGAGGTGAGGGTAAAGGTTGCGGCAGTCCCGATTGTAAAGTCGGTTGTGATTGTGACAGGTTTGTTGAAGTTTGGAATTTGGTATTTTCCCAGTTTGACAGTGACGGCAAGGGAACGTATACCGAAATGGAAACCAAAAACATTGATACGGGTATGGGACTTGAACGTCTTGCCTGTGTTATGCAGGAAGTAGATAATCTCTTTGAGGTTGATACCGTTCAGAATATTATGCAACATATCTGTAAACTTGCAGGTGTTGAATATAAAAAATCAGAACGTCGAGATGTGTCTTTGAGGGTTATTACCGACCATATCCGTTCAACTGTATTTATGATTGGTGACGGTGTTTTGCCGTCTAATGAGGGTAGGGGATATGTTCTTCGCCGTTTGTTAAGACGTGCCGCTCGTCACGGAATTTTGATTGAATTGGATAAACCTTTTCTCTATGAAGTTGCCGAAACCGTTATTAAAGAGAATGAAAGTGCTTATCCCGAATTGCGTGAAAAAGCAGATTATATTAAGAAAATTATTCAAGTTGAAGAAGAGAATTTCGCCAAAACCGTCCAAAGGGGTTTTGAGTTACTCAATGAACATCTGAATGAAAAAGGAATTTCAGGAGAAGTTGCATTCAGATTATCAGATACTTTCGGTTTTCCCATTGACTTAACACTTGAGATTGCAGGAGAAAAAGGGATAACTGTTGATATTGACACATTTAACGAATTGGTGAAAAAGCAACGTGAAACGGCTCGTGCAGATTATCATTCCAAAGCATCTTCGTCTTGGGAGAGCGGCGAGATTAAACTTGATTTGCCGCCTACTGAATTTTTGGGATATGAAAAGCTTGAGTGTTATGCAAAAGTTTTATATGTTGACGAAAATTCGATTATTCTTGACGAAACGCCTTTTTATGCAGAAAGCGGCGGTCAAGTCGGGGATATGGGTGTAATATTTTACGGTAAAAACCCTTTCAGAGTATATTCAGTTATCGATACAAAAAAAGATACAGACGGACATTTTATTCACCATATTGCCGCAAAACATACAGAACCTGAAGGTGCCGATATTAAAGAAATTGAAGTTGGAGATATTGTTTTTGCAACTGTTTCAAAGGCAAGACGTGTTGATATTGCACGCAATCATACCTCTGCACATATCTTACAGGCTGGATTGAGGGAGGTTTTAGGCGACCACGTTCACCAAGCAGGCCAACTTGTTAATGATAAAGAATGTCGCTTTGATTTTAATCATTTTTCCGCTTTAACGGCTGAAGAATTGAAAAAAGTCGAAGAATTTGTTAATTATATTATCAATTACGGTCTTGAAGTTAATACTCGTGTTTTGCCTGTTGAAGAGGCGAAAAAAGAGGGTGCAATGGCATTATTCGGAGAGAAATACGGTGATGATGTAAGGGTTGTAAGCGTTGATGTTGAAGAGTGGAATGGTTTTGAATTTGAAAAAGGCTCTTTTTCAAAAGAATTTTGCGGCGGAACACACGTTAAGAATACTGCTGAAATCGGTTCATTTAAAATTGTTTCCGAAAATTCCGTTGCGGCAGGTGTAAGACGTATTACGGCTGTAACAGGTAGCGGTGTTTTGGAGTTATTAAACAAATATCAAGAGATTGTAAATAATTCCGCTAAAACATTGAAAATTCCCAATGCTTTTGAGTTGGAGAGTAAAGTTGCCGAAATTACAGTTGAAATGCGTGAAATTAACAAAGAAATTGAGAAATTACATTCTCAAGGTGCGTCTAATGCAGTTGAGGAATTATTTAAAACTGCAACCGAAAAAGACGGAGTGTTGATTTTAGCACAGAAATTAGAGGGTATCAATGTTGACAGTTTGCGTGTTTTCGGTGATAAGCTGAAAGATAAAGCAAGTAATATTGTTGCTGTTTTAGCGGGAATATCCGAAGATAAAGGGACATTGCTTTGTGTTTGCGGTAAAGATGCAATTGCAAAAGGCTATAAAGCCGGGGACATTGTTAAAAAAGTATCTGCTTTAACAGGCGGAAAGGGTGGGGGACGCCCCGATTCTGCTATGGCAGGTATAGGAGATATAAGCAAAATAGATGAGGCGTTGAAAAGTGTTTAGGTAAAAAGAGGTTAGACTATGGATATAGAATTTTGTGAGCTTGAGAAAAAACATCTTGAAAGTTTAATGAATTTATATAGACAGTTTGGTATACCGGCGGATAAAACCACAGATATAGAATTGATTTTTGAAGATTCTTTAAACAAGGGTGTTAAATATTTCGGTGCAATTAAAGAAGATACTGTAATTTCAACTTGTTATATTGCTGTAATTCCTAATTTAACGCATTACGGCAGACCTATAGGTTTTATTGAGAATGTAATAACTGACGAAAAATATCGCCGGCAGGGTCTGGGTAGAAAAGTAATGCAACTTGCAATTAATTATGCAAAAGAACAAAATTGTAATAAAGTTTGCTTATTGTCCGGTTCACACCGTACTGAAGCACATAAATTTTATAAAGATTTAGGCTTTGACGGAGATTTTAAACGTGGATTTGTTATTACTTTTTGGGATTATTAAAAATAAAAGACTGCATATTGCAGTCTTTTTATTATTTCTTTTTTCTGTTTAAAAGAGCCTGTTCACGTTCTTTTATTTTGCGTTTTAATTCCGCGGAATTATCATTTCGGATATTAAAATTACTGTCTAAAACATCGCCCTCTTTGATATTTTCGGGTAATTGTTCAAGCGGGCGGTTGAAACGGTTTTCACCGTCCTCTATAACAGCAAAATTACCCTCAATCCTGTCTACTGTATACAAAATCTATGTCCTTTCCGTCTGTTGAACAGACTATATCTCCTTCTAAATCCGTGCGATATATTGAATAAGCATATTCTGAGATACGCCCTACAATATTACTATCGGGGTGTCCGTAGGAATTATCCTTTCCACATTCTATCACCGCATATTCGGGTTGGATTATATTAATAAAATCTTTGGAAGATGAGGTGTTTGAACCGTGGTGTCCGACTTTTAATACATCTATTGGAGGTAACTCAAACATTTCGGTAATATTGTCTTCGGCTTTTTTCTCTGCATCCCCCATAAACAAGAATTGTTTATCACCGAATTTTAAAAGTATAACAACAGAATAGTTGTTTAAATCGGTATATTCCTCTGACGGCGAAAGGATAGTAAATTGTGCCTCACCTAAGTCATAGGTTGCGTTTAATTCTGCATAGTCTAATTGAGCGTTACTTTCGTCTATAGCGTCAAGGAGGTTTGAATATACAAGCGTTGTGGGTATGTATTTTTCGGGAATTTCAGGAATAATAAATGTATCCACAGGCATATTTTCAACAGCCTCGGGTATGCCTCCGATATGGTCGGAATGAGGGTGAGTAGCAACAAC
>JAISIJ010000118.1 GCA_031262245.1 Oscillospiraceae bacterium
GCTCTTTTTTTATTTTTTATTTGTTTCGGGGTCTTCTTTGCTGCCATACTTTACTCCTAATGTTATTCCATTACAAACGCAAAATAAATTGCTATAATATTGCTTTTCTAATAAGTATACTATTATATAATATATAAAATAAATCGTCAAGTTTTATTTCTTTTTTTATTAATACTTTCAAGATATTGTTCTAATTTGACTTCTCGACCTTGTTTTGATGGGATATAATATACTTTATCCGCTAAACTATCAGGCAAACATTGCAAATCAGTTATTGCATTATCAAAATCGTGAGCATATTTATATCCCTTACCATAACCTAAATCTTTCATAAGCTTTGTTTCCGCATTGCGTATTTGCAAAGGCACAGGCTCGGCAAAAGAATTTGCGGCGTCAACAACAGCATTGTTATATGCAACATACAAAGCGTTGGATTTAGGTGCAAGAGCACAATAAACAACAGCCTGTGTTAAATGTACACCGCACTCCGGCATACCTATAAAATGACAGGCTTGATATGCCGCAACAGTTTGGGTAAGAGCTGTAGGCTCGGCAAGACCTATATCTTCACTTGCAAACCTGACAACACGTCTTGCAATATACAAAGGGTCTTCTCCGCTTTCCAACATTCTCGCAAGCCAATATATACTCGCCTGAACGTCGGAATTACGCATTGATTTATGCAAAGCGGATATAAGATTATAATGTTCTTCACCTGTTTTGTCATATAAATTCATACGCCGCCCTAAGCATTGTTCCAAAAGATTATCGTCGACTGTTCCTGTACAGCTATTGAGTATAATCTCAATTGTATTAAGAGCGGTTCTCGCATCTCCATTACAGAAATTAGCAATAGCATTGATATGTTCTTCTGATATTTCTATCTTACAACTGTTTTCTTCCTCAAAAGCCTTTACACCTTTTACTAAAAGGTCTTCAATATCCTCATTTGTCAAAGCATACAAAACAAAGACTTTACAACGTGAAAGCAAAGCAGAATTAACTTCAAAAGACGGGTTTTCCGTTGTTGCACCGATAAGTGTAATTGTTCCCTCTTCCACATACGGCAAGAAAGCGTCCTGTTGAGATTTATTAAATCTGTGTATCTCATCAATAAAAATAATAGTTTTTTCGTTGACAGTTGTCATAATCTCTCTGATTTGCTTTATACTGCCGTTTGTTGCAGAAAAAGTTACAAAATTCGACTGAGTAGTATTGGCAATTATCTTAGCTAATGTTGTTTTTCCCACACCCGGAGGACCCCAAAACAACATTGAGGGGATATTATCCTGTTCAATTAATTTTCTTAAAAAGCAATTTTCGCCCACAAGATGTTTTTGTCCCACAAAACCGTCAAGTGTAACAGGGCGAAGTTTGTTTGCTAACGGTGTATATTTATACATACTGTAATTATAAAGCAAAAAAATATAGAAAGTCAAGTATTTTTATTGACATTTATGTTATTTATAAATATAATATTAAAATGATTAAAAAAATTTTGAGTTTAATACTCACTTTCTGTATTTTTATAACACCGATAGATATTACTTCCGCAAACGCAGAAGATAATGAATTTATCAGGCTTACAGACACTTTCTTTCAAAATTATACCTATCTCAGCGGAGGTTTAACACAACATTCTATGTTTGAACTCCCGGAAGAATATTCTGCTACACTTATCAAAGGGGAAGAGGAGGCTTTTAAAGGACTGATTGAAACTTTTCTTTCAGATTTAGAAACTATAGATATTGAAAAACTTAGTGAAGATAATCAATATCGCTATAAAAACATACAAACAGCCGCTGACAGAGAATTAAAAATCATTGCTCACCCCGACGAACTCTATGAACCACTCGCCGCAAACGGCGGCGAACAGGTTTTACTGATTATCAATCTATGTTTGTATGAATTTAACAATCAAACAGATATAGAAAATTATTTTGAAATTATAAAAACTATCCCGGAATATTTTGACGATATTATTGCTCTTGAGAAAAAAAGGTTTGCAAACGGCTATTTTATGACAGGATATAATGCCGATACTGTTATGGCATTTTGTGAAGACCTTATAAATTCAGGGGAAAATAACCCTCTCTTAACCAGTTTTAAAACTCGAATTAACGAATGGGGTATTTTAGAAGCAAAAACCGCCGAAGATTTAATTGAACAGAATTTACAGGCTGTTAATGATTATATTCTCCCGTCATATCAAGCTTTATATGATTATATTGATATGTTTTCATATAATTATGACGGACAGCCTTTAGGGCATAAAGACGAGGGAAAAGCTTTTTTCCGAGATTATGCACAAGAGCAAGTCGGAACAGACAAAACCGTCGAAGAAATGAAGAACCTTTTGCAAGAAGAATACAGTAAGCTTATTAAAAAATTAGATGTTTATGAGCAAGACAAGGATTTTCAGAAAAAATTAGAAGAAACCGTAGATAATGTTTCCTATCCGTCTGGCTTGCAAGATTTAGCTGCGTGGGCAATTGAAAAAACAAACCAAAACGGAGATTTCCCTAAATTAAATAATATTTCCTATAGTATTGAAGAACTCGACATTTTTTTCAGAGATTATATCAACCCTGCTTTTATCTTAGTGCCGCCTGTTGATAACCCCGAAAATTTCAGAGTGCTGTCTAACGGGGTTTCCGACCTTGCCACTATTTGTCACGAAGTCGCTCCCGGTCATCTTTGGCAATTGCTTTACCACAGCCGTAACGACCTTGAAAATATTGATTATTACACCTTTACTTTAGGTTTTGTTGAGGGTTGGGCTCAATACGCACAGGAATATTCCCTTGATTTTGCTTTTAACGATAGTGATGTAAAAGAATATATCAAGCTGTATGATAAAGCATTGTTGTATGAAATAGCCCTCTCGGATATTTATGTAAATTATGACGGTATGACCGCCTATGAATTATCCCAAAAAAACAGAGGTAACGGTGCATACTATTATAATGCACTCTACTCCTCACCCTGTTCATTTTTGGTTTATGCAATGGGGCAGTATTTCATTGACGATATGAAAAAAGAGGCAAGTACCTACTTGGGAGCTGACTTTAATACCCTTAATTTCAATACTTTTCTATTGCAAAATTCTTACCTTAACTTCAATCTGCTGAAAGAGCGGTTTTATCTTGATTATTTAGGATTAAGCGTAATTCCTAAATTTCCCCTCACATCCGATTCTAAATCCCAAACCGCTATCAGCACACAGCCGCCTGATACAACAAAAAAAATCACCACAACAACGGAAAATGTTGTGCTTGCAACCGTTGAGGATAAAAAAAGCTTTGAATTAGACGATAATATGATTTTGGCAGTTTGTACCATATCAACCTTGGCTCTGGTAATTGTCTGCGGGTTCTTGTTGTTGAGAAATAAGAAGAATGATTAATATAAAAGGTTGCTATGTAAAATAGTAACCTTTTTTTATTAATATTTCTTTAATTAAACGTTTTCGCAAATATGCATAAAAATTTTGAATTTTATTGTAAAATATGCAGATTTTTAGTTTTTTTATTGACAAAATTATATAATATGTTAAACTTTATTCATAGCTATAATAAACAGTAAGATAAGTGCATTTATTAAATTTTAAGGAGGAAATTTTTAGATGAAAAAAATAATATCTACTTTTATAGTAGGAATTTTTGCATTAAATACAGTTTTTGCAATTAGTGCAAACACGATTGAATCCGCAATTATTAATGATGGTATTGAAAATGGTGTGATTGTAGATTACGATGCTTATCAAGCTGCTCATCCGGAATCTTTTATTTCGATAGGAGATGGTCCGTTTTCAAGCCTTCAAGATATAATTGAGTCTTATGAACAATCAAAAACTCAAAATGGGATTTCAGCATTTAGCACATTGAGTACAAATGCAACTGTTCCAAGAACTTTTTCGAAAACTGTAAGCGGGGTTTCTAACTATGACAAAAATTCTTCTAACAATAGTTGGACCACTTTTATGGGTTATTTAAATTATTTAGGTGTTGATTTTGCAAGCGTATATGGTCTATTCAGAGATGAACTGTTTGATGACGATGTCAAAACAAGAGTTGTTACTGCCCCTTCACATAATGCAAATATCGCAGAACTGTCTTGCTGTATTACTACAGGTACTACAAATGATTGGTCTGGTTCTATTGGTGGAATTCCGTCATCACAATCCACATCCACTCCTTGGGTAACACTTGTAAATAATAATGCTACTTTTTCTGCGTTGGCTCGTATGATATGAATACTAAACTTTTAAAATCCTTAAAAATCTTCCTTTTTGTTCTTTTGTCGTTAATAATTTTATGGGTAGCTTTCTATACAGTAGCTTGGGCAATTAAAATTAACATATTTATGAAACCTTTTATGGAACAACATAAAAATGATTTTCACAAAATAAACCTTGGTGCCGAAAATGCTGTCACCTTTGAATCCAAGGCAACTATTGATGAAAGACATAGTATAAGATATGTAGTTAATTATCCAAATTATGACTTATTCAGTACTCCTGACAGAATGCAAATAGGTGTCACTTCCGGAAATGCTTTAGCAGATGATAAATATCACTTTTTAGATGATTATGCTTTCGGTGCTATGATATGGCCTTTTATGTTTAATTCTTATGATTATATTATAACGGTTGATGATTTAAAAGAAGCTAATCAAACAATGACTGATAGCAATGTAGTTGTAAACCAAATTTGGTATAGCGTTGATGAAAATCTTAATTTGTTAGACGATGGAAACACATATACAGAACATGAATTAAAAGTATGGGAAGAAAATCAAGAAGAAATAAAAGAATTTTGGCAAAAAAGAGTAGTAGATTATTTCGGAGAAGAAAATGTTTACAAATGAAACAAAACCACCCCCTCAAGGGTGGTTTCTTTTTATCTCCAAAGCAAAGAATGAACAGGTTTAAGTTTATTAAGATAATCCAAAGGCGGTTGGCAATCAAAGCTGATACTATAGGAACACAGCAACATACCGTTTGAGTTTTTAATGCCGCCGTATTTTATATCACCAACAATTGGACAGCCGATATATGCAAGCGTTGCACGGATTTGATGTGTTCTGCCTGTGATAAGCTCAAGTTCAACTTCATTATCGCCTAAATATTTATATTTTGTAACAGCCTCTTTGTAGCCATCCTTGGGTGTTTTTGAAACATCAACTTTGTTATTTTCGCCCTTTTTAAGGTAAACGGTAAACGTTCCGCTTTTCCCCGGAAATACCCCGCTGACTTTACATCTATACTTTTTATGAACAAGCCTTTGAGCAATCGCCTTGTCCATTTCTCTCAAAGCAAGCGAATTTTTGGCAACAATAACAAGCCCCGAGGTTGAGTAGTCAATCCTGTTGCAAAGGGCAGGGGAGAAACTCTGTTCTCTTTTAGGGTCATACTCGCCTTTGTCAAAAAGATACGATTGCACTTGGGATAAAAGGGAATTTTCTCCGTGGCAAATTACAAAAGCGGGCTTGTCTGCAATAACAAAATTCTCGTCTTCATAAGCAATCGCCAACGTATCAAAAGGGATAGAATGGAAAACTCGCCCCCCCTCATAATCTATGAAAAATTCGTCGGATAGGTAAATATCAACAACATCACCCTCATTAAGGAACATATCCGCTTGGCAACGTTTCCTGTTGACTTTGATATTCTTTGTTCGGATAGACTTATACATCAAACTGTTGGGCAGTTTAACGCTGACTTTTTTAATAAATTTATCCAAACGCTGACCTGCGTCATTGTTATTAATAGTAAAACTCTTCAATTATAAATTCCAATCACCAAGTTGTTACGATATATCCGCCCATATTATCCCCGGAAACGGAAATGTTTTCTGAATTATATTTTATCTTGCCGGCAGCGTCAACACTTGAAACATAGTAAACCTTATATTCAACAGGCACACCGTTTTCTATATTTTGTATTACAAGCGGTGATAATTTTGTTCTCGTCTGAACTATAGCAATATATTCCTCAAGTGTAATATTCTGTTCTGCAATATATTTTGCGTGAGGAATACCTACATATCTAAAAGTGCTGTCACTTTCGTCCTCGGGGGCAATCAACGTTATCGAACTTTTATCTTTGGGATAACGAAGAATAAAACCATACTCTGCAGCGTGGTCGGTTACAAACATAAACCATTGCTTTTCGTCGGGTTTATAGACATAAGCCGTTGAACCGTTAAAAGTATCTTTTAAACGAATACTCAAACAAAGTCCTGTGGCAAAATCAGAGAGTATATCCTCACTACTATATCCTTTTCGGATATATATGTCATCTTTGCCGTTTTCGGCGTGATAAGCAGTCATAAGGTCGCAAAAAGCCGCCAAAGCAGGTTGAGAAAGGCTGATAGCATTTTCCGTAACGTGGACATAATCGTTTTTATTTTCCAAGACATTTTTCAAATTCAATGTAGCTGTAACATCATCAACTGTCCCTGTAACTTGAACAGCGTGTTGAGCGTTAACGAGAATAAGATTACCTTTTATAACATCGCTGTCTTTAACTTCAAGAGTTTTCTCCTCAAGAGCTGCGGTAACAGTAGTGTTATTTCCCCCGGGATTTGCCGCTTGAGTGGTCGTGGTTTTAGCACCCGAATCGGAGGCTTTCGGCTTTTTTTCGTCCTTTTTATTACAGGTTGCAACAATGATAACAATAAAAATAAGTACTACAATTAAAAAAACTAATTTCACGGGGTTTATTTGACGTTCTTCTTCCATTTTAAGCCTCCTGAACAGGGATTTTCATTATTTTTTCTACATTATAGTACAAAGTTTGACTAAATTCAAGTATATTTTTAAGTTTTTTTGAAAAAATTAAAATAATTATAGTAATCTTGTTGACATTGAAAAAATTCAATATCAACGCCCGATGATTATCGGCAATAAAAAAACGAAATGATTATACAGTATCCAAAACAGATGAATGGAGCGGATTTTCTACTTTTGCAAAAGCAAAACCATAAGGAGGCAACGTTAATATTCCGTCTTTTACAAATGAACCCTCTGATTTATAGTCATAAGTGTTATAGTTAAAAATATTTTGAGATTTAGCTATAGTTTCAGGATTTTGGGAGCGATTTACATACACTACACAAGCCCCCGAATAATCAACATCATATCTTACAATACTTAAAATATTATTCTCACAGGCAATAAGGCGAGTTTCCCCCTCTTTGAATACATCAGAACATTTACGCAGTTTAGTCAGATTTTTAGTGAAATTAACTAAATCCTCATCGATATTATTCCAAGTAAAACAACGTCTGTTGAAAGGGTCTTTGTATCCCTGCATACCTATCTCATCACCGTAATATATACAAGGTAGTCCCGGCAAAAAGAATTGCAAAACCATAGCAACTTTAAGCCTGTTTTTTCCTAATTCATATTCATAAGGTGTTAAAAACTTCTCTGCCATCCATTCTTTAGTTTTGCCGTCACAATTTTCACCGCCGAAACGGTTAATGGCACGTTCAATATCGTGAGTTGAAAGAGAATTCATAAGCACGTCTATTGAGGGTTTGGGGTAATTTTCAAGAATAGAGTTAATTTCGTCAACAAAATCCATTGCCGAACCACCGCAAACATATCTTGAGATACTATCTTTAAAGGGATAATTCATAACGCTGTCAAGCTGCATACCCAAAAGATAGCGGCGTTTTTTGCCGTAAGCCTCCTTATTTGAGGCATCTTCCCAAACTTCACCGATAATCAACTTGTCTTCAGAAACACCTTTAACCTTTTTTCGCAAAGCATCAAGGAATTTATCGGGCAATTCATCTGCAACGTCTAAGCGATAACCCATTGCACCCATATCAAGCCAACGTTGCAAAATACCGTCATCTCCGCAGATATATTCCAAATATGAGGGATTTTCTTCCTTTACATTAGGCAATGTATCAATACCCCACCAAGCATCATAAGCCTCAGGCCAATTATGAAAAGTATACCAAGGGTAGTACTGACTTTGTTTTGAATGATATGCACCGGCGGTATTATATCTCTTAAACTTATTAAAATAGATACTGTCCGCTCCCGTATGAGAAAACACACCGTCAAGAATTATTCCGATACCCATTTCTTCAGCTTTTTTACAAAGATTTACGAAATCTTCGTCTGTCCCCAAAAGCGGGTCGATATGTTCATAATTTGCAGTATTATATCTGTGGTTTTCGTGACTTTCAAAAATAGGATTGAGATAGACACAAGTAACCCCCAATTCTTTTAAATAGGGCAATTTTTCCGCTATACCATCTAAATCACCGCCGAAATAATCATTATTCCAAACGTGTCCTTTAGCATCGGGGTTATAACAAGGTGTACCCTCCCAATCATCACGAAAAACCCTGTCGGCAGGTACATTATCGTGTTCTTTGCCGCTTTTGTAAAATCTGTCGGGGAATATCTGATACATTACACCGCCTTTGACAAAATCAGGTGTTTTAAATTCAGCATCATAAACCGTCAACTGAAAAACATCTTTGCCGTCAAGACTGCCTGTATGTCTGTTTTTTCGTTTGATATACTGGCGTATACCGCCTATTGTTACCGCAAAATAATAGTAATGTACATCAATATGATTAGCAGAAAATTCTGCAGTATAAACATAATAGTTATTTTCTTCTTCGGAAGTCCAACCGTCCTCATTTACCACAACTTCGTCTTGCAGGGTCATATTAATAAAGCGTTCCTTAAAACCACTTCTGTAAAACACCATTACGGGAGCAAAATCCAATTTCATATATTTAGGCAATTTGATTGTGAATTGACATTTAGAGCCTTTTTTAATTGCTCCGAAAGGTTTTTTATATTCCGTATTCCAACTGTCATAAATTGCTGAACTCATAAAATCTTCCTTTAAATTTTTATTTTTTGTATAAAGGGCAGTTATTTTCACACCTCTTTAATGTATTCTATCACAGAAAGAAAAAAAGTCAAGAATTTTATATATAGTTTCTTATTTTATTAATACTAATTAAAGACAAAAATTGCATATGATTATGTAAAAATCATATAATCACGTTCTATTATTTAACAAATTAATTTTTTTCAAAATATTATTGACATAAAAAAAAAACAGTAGTATAATTCATAAGATTATCAAAATAAGTAGATTCTGAAGATAAAATAATTATAAGAGTGAGGTTTCATATGAAAATAAGTGGAATAGTTTGCGAATACAATCCATTTCATAACGGACACTTATATCATATTAATCAAACTCGTGAGAATGGTGCAACACACATTGTCGCTGTTATGAGCGGTAATTTTGTCCAACGCGGTGACGTTGCCATTATTGATAAATTTGAACGGGCACAAACCGCCGTAAAAAGCGGTGTTGACCTCGTTATTGAAATACCTGTTGCTTATTCCGTATCAACAGCTGAAGTATATGCAAGGGGAGCATTGTATTTGCTTAATGCCTTAGGCTGTGTGGACGAAGTATCTTTCGGCAGCGAGTGCGGCAGCTTGGAATTACTTGTTGAGGCGGTTAAAGCCTCCGTTACCTGTGCTAAAAAGCCGGAATTAAGAGAACTGATTGAAGACGGTATGTCTTACCCCGTTGCTTTGAGAATACTTGTCGAACGCAATTACGGTACTGAAATGGCAATACTTTTTGACGGTTCAAATAATGTACTTGCTATTGAATATATCAAAGCTCTTGCGTTCCTAAGCTCTGATATAACACCTTTTACCATACAGCGTAAAGGTGCCATTCACGATAACATGTCAAAACCCGCAGGAAATATTGCCAGTGCATCCTTTATACGTCAGAGTATTTCCTCTCAATCTGACTTCTCTGATTTTCTTCCCGAAGAAACATTACAGTCTTTACTTAATGCAACAAGAAACTCATCTATGGCAAATATTGATAATCTCGAAAAAATTATACTTTATAAGCTGAGAAATACAACAATTGAGAGTTTAAGAGATGTCCCCGATATAGGTCAAGGCTTGGAAAACAGAATTTACGATGCAAGAACCGCAACATCTTTAAAAGAACTCTTCTTCACTATAAAAACAAAACGCTATTCTATGGCAAGAATACGCCGTATCCTCTTAAATACCCTTTTGGGCATAAGAAAATCAGACTTAATAAATCCTCCTCCTTTCGGCAGAATTTTAGCGGTTAATCAAAGAGGTTGTGATATTTTAAGTGTTGCAAAAACAAAAGCTTCCATCCCTTTTGCAACTTCTCTGGCGAAATTAGGGGAAATAAACGATACTGCAAGACATTTTGCAGATTTAGAGGCTCGTGCCGGTGATATTTTCGCACTTGCAACAAAAGAAATTCAACCTTGCGGTAAAGATTTTACTGCAAAAATAGCAATTACTTAATTTAATTATAATATTTAGGAGTAAAATGGTTTTCGAGAATATAAAAGCTGTAATTTTTGATTTAGACGGTACACTTGTTGACAGTATGAATATGTGGGCGGATATTGACGAGAAATTTTTGCTTGAATACGGTGTTGATAAGCCCGAAGGCTTTTCCGAGGCTGTTAAGAAAATGACACTCAACGAAGCTCCCGAATTTTTCAATAAATACATTTTTCCGCCACTTGAAGTGGATTTTATAAAACAACGTATATACGAGTTAGCTGAAGATTTTTACAGAAACAGTGTTGAGATAAAAGAAGGTGTTTTTGAACTCTTCGATTATTTAGACAATGAAAATATCCCTTTTTGTATTGTAACTGCCACCTATACTTTTCTTGCAAATGTGGTCATCACTCGTTTAAATTTTGAAAAACGCTCGAAATTCCTGTTAACACCTATTGACATAAGCGAAACCTGCAACAAACGCAGTCCCGAGATTTTTCAAGTCGCCTGCGAAAAGCTGGGTGTTCCTCCGGAAAACACTCTCGTTGTTGAAGACAGTTTGCACTGCATACAAGCCGCTAAACAGGCAGGTTGCAAAACTGTAGGTGTTTATGACTCATTTTCCGATGAAGATTGGCAGGAAATTAAAAATACAGCAGACTGTAATATACTCTCATTAAAGGATTTATTAAAATAATGGTTTATTTAATTGATTATGAAAATGTCCATAACAACGGTTTAAAAGGTGTTAACAAACTCACCAAAAAAGACCTTGTTATTGTTTTTTTCAATGTATTATCAAAAAAAGATTTTGAAGAAATAAATATGAATGTAACTCTTTCCGAAGCAAAAGTTAAATGGATTAAAGTAGAGCATACAGGATATAAAAATGTACTTGACTTTCAGCTTTCAACCTACATAGGTTATCTTATCGGCAAAAAGAAAGAGAAAAAATTTGTTATTGTAAGTAAAGACTGCGGATACCAGTCTATTTTGAATTTTTGGAAGAATGAAAAGAAAAAAATTAAAATAACTTTAAGAGAGCAAATTATTCCCACACAAATTTCAATGACTTCAAGACCTCTTGAAACAGAAATAAGAAGTTTATTGGCAGATTTAAATTTTAACGATACTCAAATATCCGATATTTGTAATAGATTTATCTCAAATAACAAACCCGAACAATTCAAAAATGTTTTGGATAAAAAATTTAAATCCCGTTCCGACCAAATCTATGAACGCCTTGAAAATCTCTTTTTACAACATAAAAAAATCAAAGTTGTGGAATTAAGTGCTGTAGCTGAAATTTAACGGTGTTGAAAGGGAAATTTTAAACATAAATGAAAAAAGTTTTAGTCGGAATGAGCGGCGGTGTTGACAGTTCGGTTGCGGCAAAAATGCTTATTGATGAGGGTTATGACGTTACCGGTGTCACCTTAAAACTCTTTGACGACAATAAAGAAGACCCTATCGGAATGAGGACTTGCTGTTCTTTAAGCGATGTTGAAGATGCACGCTCTGTATGTATAAAATTAGGAATTGAACACCTTGTTTTCAACTTTAAAGATTTGTTTAATGAATATGTAATCAAAAATTTTACAGATACTTATATAAGAGGTGCAACACCAAATCCTTGCATTGAGTGTAACCGTAAAATAAAGTTTGAAAAAATGCTTGAACGAGCGGAGCTTTTGGGTTTTGATTATATTGCAACGGGACATTATGCCGTTATTGAAAACGGAATGTTAAAAAAAGCTATTGACGCCACAAAAGACCAGACCTATGTTTTATATATGCTCACAAAATATCAATTGCAAAAAACACTTTTCCCTTTAGGTAAATATCCTAAAACTGAAATACGCCGAATTGCAGAAGAAAATGGCTTTATCAATGCAAAAAAACCCGACAGTCAAGATATTTGCTTTGTTCCCGACGGAGATTATGCAAACTTTATTACCAACGAAACAGGTCACACTTTTCCCGATGGTAATTTTATAGACTTAAACGGAAAAATCCTCGGAAAATCAAAAAATCATATCAACTATACTGTTGGTCA
>JAISIJ010000145.1 GCA_031262245.1 Oscillospiraceae bacterium
TTTATATACTAAAACCCAATCCGGCTCAACGTGTAATCCTCTGCAACCTGAAAATTCCCCTTGCAAAGAATGGTCACGGCAATTCGGCGGTAGAGTTTTCTCACAAATTACCAAATCAACATAATAATCTAACTTACTGATATCTTTATGTTGTTTAATAAGTTTCTTATAATCTTTTCTGTATTTAACCGTAAAATCAGCATTAATCATCGTCATCCTCGGCTAATAAAGCCGCTCGCATTTCCGCGGCACTTTTAAAACTTCTAAGCGTTCCGTTCTCAAATTTTCCGTCAGCCTCTTTTATTGCCTCAACTGTTTCTTCATTCGGTACATCTCTTCCGAAAAATTCAAAATTCAAATTAGTTAACAGCTGTTCAAAGAAAAACGCTTTTTCATTATCAACATTAACGCTGTAATTAACCATAAAACCACCTCACTGCTATTCCGCAACCGCAACCATAGCCGGTCTGATTAGTTTTTCTTTGTATTTATACCCCTTTTGAAAAACTTGACAAACCTTACCGCTTTCAAATTCCTCTGTTTCAATATTTTTGATAGCGTTATGGAAATTGGGGTCAAACTCTTCGCCTAAAGCATTAATCTCCTCAACACCGATTTTCTCAAAAGATTTTTTCATTTGCTCAAAAAGCATTAACATACCTTTTTTATATGTTTCGTCAGAGCAATCGGCATTGACCGCACGTTCAAATGTATCCAAAACAGGCAGAATTTCCGCAACGGTATCGGCAGTTGCATTGCCATACATCTCTGTTTTCTCTTTAACGGTTCTCTTACGAAAATTGTCAAATTCAGCATAAAGTCTTAAGAATTTATCTTTTTGTTCTTCCAATTCCTGTTGAACCTTACCTGTTAAATCCTCTTGAACATTTTCTTCTTCGCTGACTATCTCTTCAATATCCTCTTGGATTTCCTCCGAAATTTCTTCGGCAGTTTCTTCTTTATTCTTAAAATCTTCTTTTTTAATATCTTTTTTCATTTATTTTTATTCCCTCCGTTCTCATTATCCTTTGTATTACTGTCATTATTTTTTACATCTTTTAATAATTCAGCAACTAAGGTAGCACCTATCGCACCTATACCTATCGCACCTATCACAGCACCTGGCAAACAAGTACTCGCAGCACATGTTCCCCACCCACCAAAAATATCAATATGACCATCATCTACAACTTCAAATGCTTTAGCAACAAATATCGGGTCTTTAGGGGTTCTTTCATCATCATTCAAATTATCTTGTTGATTCGACATATAAGTAAATATCTCCTTAAATTTTATTTAATATCACAAAGAAAAAAATAAGCTTAATGTAAGAAGAGAAAAACTTCATTACATCATTAATCTTCTCTGCAATTTCCATACAACGATAATTATAAAAATCAGAACATTTTTTATAATGTCCTATTAATTCTAAAGTTCCAGTTAATTTCATTTCTTCTTTCTTTAAATAGCTTAAATCAAAACCGGGTTCACGACTAACATTTATAATATTAATTGATAAAGATAATAATTTAAACGTAAAAAAAGTTATAAAGACAAATAGATATAAAAACATAACCTTGGATAAAATATTCATTTCCTTAAATATATTAAAATCTATTTGACCACACAAAAAAACAAATACCACCATAAAAGAAACTAAAATCCAATTCACTCTTTCTCTTAAATTTTTAACTATCTCAGCATAATTAAAATATTCACTTTGTGCAATTTGCAACCACATACTTAATTGCTCTTTGTTTAACGACACATTATCTCTGTTATTTTTCTGTTTATCTTCTTCAATACTTTCAATAATATTTTCTTTACCAACTTTTACTTTAAGCCTTTTTACAGACCCCTCAACGGTTTTGTTTTCCGTAACTTTATCTTTTGCGGCATCCTCTACCATTTGCTATTCCTCTCCCTTTTCGGTAATGAGGTCGGTGATTTTATCAGTATAAAACTTAAGGTAAGGAATAACTTTTTGATAATCCAAACGCATAGGACCGACTAACCCCAAAGACCCTGCAACTTTATCCCCTTTTTTATATTTTGAAACAAGCATACTTGAATTTCCGATTATAAACCCGTCATTTTCCTGCCCGAAAACAACTCGCAAATCCGAAAAAGTATCGTCAAGGATTTTCGCAATGGTGTCTTTTTCTTCAATAAATTTAACTACTTGGTTTTTATCCAATTCTTCTGAAGTAAGGAGATTTTTTTCACCCTTAATGTCCACTTCGGGTTTCGCAACACCGATGTCTTTCAAACCTTGAACAAGGGGCGTTAAAGCTGTGATATATGTGCCGAGAGCCTCCGAAAGTTTTTCAATATGCTCATCTGTAAGGGTTTCAAGGGGTATCCCCTCTAAGTTCTTACGCATATAGTTTTCAAAATTTTCAAGCTGTTCTGTTGTTAAGTCAAATTCCAATCTGCAAGCTTTATTCTTAATACCGCCGTCGGAAGTGATTAAAAGAATAACATATAACCGCTTGCCTGTGGGAATTATCTCCACTTTGGAAATAAGAGAAAATCGTGGAGCAAGATTTGTAATAGCAACCGCACATTGTGTTACTTCCGCTAAAGCAGTTGCGGCATTGTGAATAATGCTCTCTTCCGTGGGATTGTCACCGATAGAGCCATTAAGGCGTTCGATTTCTTCGGGAGGTAATTCCGTTTGCGGCATAATTTTTTCAATATATAACCTAAATCCTGCAAAAGTGGGTATTCTGCCGGAAGAAGTATGAGGTTGTTCAAGATATCCCAAATGCTCAAGAACATTCATATCGTTTCTGACAGTTGCGGGGCTGACTTTACTTTTCAGAAGTTCGGTAACAGCCTTAGAAGAAACAGGTTCGCCTGTTCGGATATATTCGTCGATAACAAGTTTTAATATCTCAATTTTTCGCTCTTCCAAAACCACACCCACTCTCTGTATAGTCTGTATAGTAAATCTTATTAACCGCAGTACTTTAATAATAACATATAACCCTTGCTAACAGCTTACACTCTCTTTTGTTAGCACTCTATATCATTGACTGCTAAAAGTATATTACTATTATTATTTCCGCCTGTCAACACTTTTATTCATTTTCGGCAATTTGCACAAAAAAATGCAGCCTAAACCACATTTTCAAGTTAAATTTAATAGTTTTTCCAGATTAATATCCAATAAATTTTTGTATTCTTCAATGAGTTTGCACTTTTCTTCCAGTAATTTATAGTCATTAAAGACTTCGGGTAAAGTAATATCAATTTGCAATTGTGCGGATTTTTCTTCCAATTCTGCAATGTCACTTTCAAGTTTTTTAATCTGTGTTCGTGTTTCTGCGGCGATTTTCCGCTGTTCTTTGTTGGATTTAACATTTTGCTTTTGAGGATTTTCTTTATTTTCTGTTATGACATCTTTAACAGGAGCAATATTATCTTTTGTTTTAAGATAAAAGTCAAAATTCCCCTTGTATTCTGTTGAGGTGTCTGTCAATTCAATTATCTTGGTTGCTATTTTATTGACTAAATACCTGTCGTGGGAAACAAAAATAACAGTACCTGTATATTCGGTTAATGCTTTTTCAAGGACTTCTTTGGTTGATAAATCCAAATGGTTGGTAGGCTCGTCAAGGATTAGAACATTCCCTTTTTCAAGCAACATAACCGCAAAACGCACCTTTGCACGCTCACCACCGGATATTACCCCTACTTTTTTAAAAACATTCTCTCCTGTAATTCTCACTTGCCCCAACAAAGAGCGTATCTCAACATCATTCATAAGAGGAAATTTAGAATGTATCTCTTCAAATATAGTATGGTGAGGATTAAGAGCGGTATTCTCCTGTTCATAGTAAGCAATCTTGACATTCTCCGCCCACTTAACACGACCTTTATATACCGGCAACCGTTTAGTGATAAGCTTTAAAAGTGTTGACTTTCCCGTACCGTTTTCACCTATTATCGCAAGACGTTCACCGCGGCGTAATTCAAAATCAACATCGTCAACAAGTGTTTTCTCCCCTACCCTAACCGCTAAATCCTGTACTTTCAATACTTCAAGAGGCGGTTCGATATTATACTCAAAACTCATTTTCGCCGATTTATGATAGGTAACGGGTTTTTCAAGATAATCCATTCTCTCTAAAGCTTTCACTCTGGATTTTGCAGATTTTGAGGTTGAAGCTCGGGTTATATTTTTAACAATATACTCCTCCATTTTGGCAATCTGCTCTTGCTGTGCTTCATATTCCTTTATCTTCCTTGTAACGTTTTCTTCTTTTAAATGTACAAAAGCGGAATAATTACCTTTATATCTAGTAAGTTCGGCATTTTCAATCTCACAGATTGATGTACAAAGCCTGTCAAGAAAATACCTATCGTGAGAAACAATAAGCAAAGCACCTTTATAAGTTTTGAGATAATCCTCAAGCCAAGCAATAGTTTTAAAATCAAGGTGGTTTGTCGGTTCGTCTAAAATAAGCAGTTCGGGAGCCTTAAGTAAGAGTTTTGCAATAGCAAGCCTTGTTTGTTCACCACCGCTGAAACTCTCAACATTTCGGGTGTATGTTTCAGGAGGAAATCCCATACCATTCAAAACAGTTTTGATTTTTACGTCAATATTATATCCGTCATTTGTTTCAAAATATGCTGATAAATCCGCATATTTGCGGATATTTTCACCCTCAAGATTTTTTTCAAGTACTCTCATTTCCTCAAAGGTATTTAAAAGCGGCGAAAAAACCTCTTTGCAATATTCAAAAACGGTATCGGTTGTTCGGGTAATATTTTCACCTTGAGTATCCCCCTTGCCGCCTTGTGTTCCCGATTGTTCCAAAAATCCGATTTCACAGCCAATACTGATTATTCCCTCTGTTTCGTCAGTTGTATCAGGCAATTCTCTGCCTGTAAGAATCCGCAGAAGAGTGGACTTACCGCAACCGTTATTACCGATTAACCCTATTCTGTCATTATCCTGTATAGTTAAATTGACATTCTTAAGGATTTGAACACCGTTATAAAACTTGTGAATTTTACTTAAATTTACTTTCATATCTACCTATTTACATAATCGTATAGTGTAATTGATTTCTCGGAGTTATAAACTGCATTAAACTCCTCAAGTGAATTATATGCCGGAGAAAGTGTATAACCGTCTGTGGAAATATATTCCCCATACCATAAACCGAAAAATGACCAAACAGCATTATCTCTGAACATATCATTAATATTCGGTAAATCACCGCACTCACTTACCGCAAGTAATTTCTGTTGGGACGTTGTTCTGTTAAGCCATTTAAACAATACAGAACGTGAGGAAAATTCTGTTTCGTTTCTCAAATATATATCAGCCGAACCGATGTCGTATTGATTGGAGGGAACAATAAAATTTTTACTCTGCCCATTCCATATCCATATCAGATTATTCAGTTTATGATACTCCGTCATACGCTTATACATTAAGTTCCAAAGCCAGAGATATGCGTCTTTATCCGCCCCCCACCAAAACCAATCGCCACTTGCCTCGTGGAGAGGTCGCCAAAGCACAGGTACATTATTATCTCTGAATTTATACATTTTTTCGGAAATTATATCTATATCCGAAATGATAAGGTATGCCTCTTTGCTGATTTTGTTCTCTGCATATAAAGCCTCAATCTCGTCAGAGGTATACTGCGAAATATCCGTATCGGTAACGGCATTTGCGAGTTTAAAATCAGAAGTATAAGGCGTTCCTGCCTCTGCAGGGTTAACCCAATACCACATTTCACCGACTATTCCGCCGCCGCCCAAAGCCCAATCTAAAGCAGATTCAACTTCCTTACAATCTGTTTTAAAGGTATATTCGCCCATATCTCCGAAACGTATAGCCGGATACTGTGTTGTTTCTTTCTTTAAAAGGTCTAACTCAAGGTTTTTTTCACTTGAAACATATTGCCCCGTGATAACTTTTTTTCCGTAATTATCACAGAGATACTTCATTAAGTCCTTAGCTTCAGTTGAGGCATTGGGGTTTGAAAGTGTGGGTGTAATATTCTTTATTTCCGTAAGAGCGGAATCGGTAACTTCAATATAGTCAATATTCATATCACCGTTCAATGACATTATGATAATGTCATTAAATCCGCTTTCAAGGTATATCTCAAAAAAAGTAGCCGTTAGATATTTATTCGGTGCTGTAGGCGTAAAATCCCCTACAACAATATTGTTAACAATTACCTGTCCTTTTGCATCGGATTTCAATCCGTAAAAAGCAACCGTGATGTTATAATGTCCGTCAACAGGAGCATTAACGGAAAAATTCAGCTTACTGCGTTCTTTAAATCCCGTTGCATAACCGTAACCCGAATAACCGTCTATCTCATCACTTAATTTCAGACCTGCCAATCCTTGATATTCCGCCTCCTGTCTGTCCTCAAATTCAGTTACCGTTGCCGATTCAGTTTCAAGAGGTATCGGAGTTTTCGGGACAACCCCAAAAGACCTTGAGGGAACATATCTCTCAACAGCAGTTTGAGTAACAACAGGTATCTCACCGTCACTTGTTATAACAATAAGATTTTTGTCCGATTTGCTAATTTTTGTACATCCTGAAAGCATTAACAAAATCAGCAGTATACAAGCGATTTTTCTCATATCATTAATATTATACCATAATTCTTTATAATACGCAAGAGTTATTAATTTAATTTTTTGTGAAAATAATTGAAAATTGTGTGTTTAAGTGATATAATGTGCATTTAATTAACTATGAAACGGAAAATTTAAGAATATGAAAAAATTCAAATGCCCTTATTGTAAAGGTGAAGTCTGCGGTCACTTAAAAAAATCCTTTGCCGGTTCATTGAAATCAAAAGGAATAAAATGTCCTCACTGCAGTAAAAGGCTTACAAACGGAACTGTAAGTGCTTATGTTAATGCCGGAATATGGACGCTTGCAGGACTGCTTGAAATAGGTAATTTCCTGTTTGTTGAAGATTACGGTATGAATTTTGTTTTGCTATTAATATATGCTTTTGTTCTCTGCCGACTGTATGACGCATTCTTCGGAGAATTAGAACCCTCTATGCGTTTAGAATATTAGTTTTTTTAATAATATTGT
>JAISIJ010000239.1 GCA_031262245.1 Oscillospiraceae bacterium
TACATAGAAAGAGGAAAAGTAGGAGAGCAAATTCTTTTTGCATATCCTCGTTCGATTTTCAGGAATTCTGCGTTTTGTCTAAAAATGCAGGATTCCTTTTGTTTTTATTTAATTGCGAAAAGGGAAAAAATTGCGAAAAAATAAAAGCAAGCAAATTACAAATGAATTTTTATAGCTGTAAAAATATAAACAATGCCAATTAATTTTGGCGAAAATACAATGAAAGGAGTTTTTTTTATAATGAAAAAACTTAAAAAATTGCTGGCAGTAGTACTTGCTGTCGGAACTTTATCAACCATAAGTGCAATGAACGTTGGAGCGGCGACATCAGCACCTTGGACAGCAAAATGCGTCAATATTAACGGAGCCGGAGGAACATCTTCCGATACTGTTACTATTAGTCAATACCAAAAGGGTGCAACAGCAATTTGCAACTATAGTACCCATACTGTTGCTACTGCTACAACAGGTATTACTACTATTAATTGTTTAACATACTCAATGTCATCAAAAACAATTACAAATATAGGTTCAGTTATATTGAGCCCTAATGTAGTGCCATTGATTGATATTAATGTATCATATAGAGTTTCTGCTTATTCACCGACACCCAGTGATGTTTTTTGGTCAAAAGGCAATATTATTAAGAGATAGTGCATATTAATAAACTCGTGGTGATGTTTATAATATCATCACCACGAGTTATACTTTGAAAGGAATTAATATTATGAAAATAAAAAAAACACTCACCCTGCTTACCGCTTTCTGCTTGCTGTTCTCAATGACTGCCTGTGATAAATCAGATGAAAAAAACGGGAGTGGGAATGCCGGAAATGTCAATGCAGGTGAACTATCTTCAGATGCACTTGAAAACCTTAAACCTATCGATATTCTTACAGAATCTGTGGACGAGATTAAAGATATAATTGACAAACAATCTAATTTCAAAGTTGCAGATAATTTTGAAATAATTGCACCCGAAAAAGCTGCGTTAATTGAATGTAATGCGAAATATTTAACTACTCAAGATTTTAAAAAATATTATGAAGAATATAAAGAAATGTTCAATTACATATTCCCAAACAATACAATTAATGAAGATTATCTTTTTTATATCGGTGGTTCTTCAAGAATTGATTTTGATGATAACGGAAATCAAATTCAAGATTATAATAAAGTAAAAGATAAATATGACGACCTTGTCGCCGGAAAAGAAGGTTCTGTTGCACTTATTTATGATGAAACTTGGCTTGGCGGTATAACCGAATGGAATTCGCAAATTTGTTTTGAAATGGGAAGTGCAATCGGTGCGGGTTATACTACAATAAACAAAGGAAAAACAGTTAAATTAGGCGGAAAAGTAAAAAAAGATATTGATGGCAAAATTATAGAATCTGACACATATCCGCCTCTTGATAGTTATGAGCCTGCCGGATATCTTGAATGTGTAGGGTCTTATCTACCCGACAGCACTGAAAGTTTTAAGTTACTTGACAAAGAAATGCCTATCAATGAAGCAGTTGATTTTTTTGAAAACTATATCAACAATATACCATACCCCCCCAATGCTAACTTAGAAATGTGTGTTGTAGGCATAGATGTGTTAAAAGTAGATGAAAACACCTATGGGTATAATTTTTTGACTACTGCAAGATATAAAGATGTAGCTTTTGACCATTCAAAAAGCGGTTCCATATCATATAAATCAGATGAAAATAATTATGAGCCGTTAGCCGGTAATGCTTTTATGCTGCAAAGTGATGATATTGATATTATTCACGGATATAACAGGTCAATTTTAATGGAAAATATCAAGAGAATAGATAAAATAATCAGCATTGCAGATGCAACAAAAAAAGTCAGCAGCAATTTATCTGATGAAGTTAAATTTGAAGTTCAAAAAATAGAATTTATATATGAAAGGAAAATGTTCGTAACAGCAGAAGGCAATGTTGATGTGAATAATGGTTATCCTAACAGATTATTTCCTGTTTGGAAGTTTACAATGGTTAACCCTAACGACGAACTTAATTATATTGCATATGTTGATGCCAAAGACGGCGAGAATTTTACATATCATACGACTAAAAATATTGAAACCCTATGAAAAAAATACTAACCCTACTTACTGCTCTATGCCTGCTGTTTTCGCTGACTGCCTGTGATAAATCGAATGGTAAAAACGAAAGTAGTAAAGTTGAAAAAGTAAAAACAACTGATTTAGCTGTCAACGAAGAAGACATACACAAAACAATAGAGGAATGTAAAAACTTCGGTAGCTATGAAAATTTGATAATAAAACTACCCGAAAATATAGAATTTTTAGGCGAATTGAAACTTGACCTGCCTGAAAATTTATCTAACAAAGATTTTTATGAACAATTTTTAAAAATATACGAATACATTTACCCCGACCATCTTTTGAACGAAGAATATTTTGTATACAGAGGCGAAAATTCCAAACGCACATATCTAAGTGGTGATGAAAGTACATTTTATGGCGATGTTAAAACAGATTTCAATAAAGTAAATGATTATTTTGACAAAATAATGTCAGGCGAAGAACAAGTTTATGATTTCATTTATAACGAAGACCGAAAGAGATATTCAAATATACCTGCTCCCGATAATGCTGTTATGGTGGAATTCAGCAATCCGCCGGGAACGTATAACAGGTTTAACAGGGGAGAATCTGTTAGATTAGCCGGCAAAGACCCTCATACAGATATGAAACAATATTATAATTTAGAAACTCAACACGCTGGATATTTTTTTGACAGAGGTCCTGAATATGAAATTAACAGTGACGCAGAAGTTCAGTTACTTGATTCAAAAGTTAAAATTTCAGATGCGGTTAAATTTACAGAAAATTACATAAACAATATTCCTCTCGGTAATAATCCGCAAATAAATATGAAAGTTGTCAATGTAGAAACTTTGGAAATCAATGACGAAGTATCGGCTTTGAATTTCAAAACTACAAAAAATTATAAAGGTGTAAATTTTGATTATATTAATGAGGGAACTGCCAGAGGACTTTCAACTGAAAATGCACCGAATAGTTATATTTTAAGTATTGCAATTATGCTGAAAAAAGATGTTATAGATTTTATGTTCGGCGATTTAAGAGGTCAAACTGTCGAAGAAATAAAGCAATATAACGAGATTCTCAGCATTAACTGTGCATTAAAAAAAATAAGTGAAAATTTATCTGACGAGGTAATTTTTGATGTAAATGAAATTGAATTGGTATATTGCGAATATGTTTCCGATGTTTTTAATAAACCTTATGCAGGCACGGCAAAACCGGCTTGGAAAATTAAACTTTATAATCCAAACGACGGCCTGACATATGTTGCGTTTATTGACGTAGAAAACGGCGACAATTTTTGGTATTATACAACCGAAAATAAAGCTTTCAGGCAGAATTAAGTTTCGGATTTCAGGTGAAAATTTGAAAACACTTTTGAACACACAAATTTAGAAAATATTTCTTGTAATCAACACTTCGATTACACATAAGCAAGGTATAATATTTTCATAATTTCAAAAAGG
>JAISIJ010000317.1 GCA_031262245.1 Oscillospiraceae bacterium
AAATTAAAAAAGTAAAAACGGTTGAATATGAGGGAGATGCAGAAAACTTTGATGATGCAATGAAAGGTGTTATAGATAAACTGTTTTAATTGAGGATAATTATGGATATTGATAAAATAATATCAATTTTAGAAAAACGCAATACTGAAATTAGTAGTGAAATCTTTGACAATTTAAAATGTTTAAAGAAACAAGCAATTTTAGATAATAATGAAAAACTTGCAAATGACATTTGGTATTACGAAACAGTTGCAAAGATTCAAAAAAATTTTTTAATCGTCTATTCTCTGTTAAAGGAAGATGTATACGATAAATATTATGATTCGTGGTGTCTAATAGAAGAAATTGAGATATTATTAGGGCAAATAAGAAATAATTATATTGACCGAATTTCTGATTTTAATTTATCTTTTATTGGGAAAATTATTTATAATCTTGAAAAGATGTTTCCATACAAATTTTTTCTAAGTCGTGAAAATATAATAAAGTCTTCAAAATGTTCAATATGCGATAAAAAAACATCAATACGTAACCCGTGTAGTCACCAAGTAGGAAAATTGTATAATGGTGAAATTTGTCGTGAGGTTGTTACGGATATGAAGTTTATAGGTGTTTCTTTAGTAAAAGACCCATTTGACAAGCATTGTGTAGCTTTTCTAAAAGGTCGGAAATATGATTATTCCCTCTTAAAAGCACTTATGCAAAAATGGGATAATCCGTATGATGAATGGGATTTAAGAATATTAAAAATAAAGAAACCTGAGTATCGTGAAATCAGCCGAAAGAAAATATGTCCGTGCGGTTCAGGTAAAAAATATAAAAGATGTTGCTTAAATACCTCTAAGGAATTGATGGATCATTTTGAAATATTATACCCTAACAAAAATTTCGGGAGAACACCGTTAAAAATATATAACACTATTGTTAAAACAGACTAATTTTTAACTTAGACAAAATACTCATATTCTATAATTATAATATAAATTGTCTTTTAGTAAGGCTGTCCCAACTGTTGGATTTTGTATCAGCTGATAATCTAAAGACGCTGTATGGATTATGCCGAAGACCTCCCAATTAATTGTCTTTAATATCCGATATATTTTACGAAATGCAACTTTTCTCAATATGATTCAAGAGGGTACTATGAAAAAATCAGATTATCAATTTTATTCATTAACACCAATAGATGATGTTGACTTAGGTATTTATGAGTCGGCTTTAGATTTTGTGTTTTCAGATAACAAAGTAAAAAACGTAGCAGTTTCCGGGTCATATGGAGCCGGGAAGAGCAGTATTATTGCTTCATATAAGAAAAATCATACGGACAAAAAATTTCTCCATATATCGCTTGCCCATTTCCGGCAATCTGACAAAGAAAAAGAAACAACCAATGAAGAACCGTTTTGTAACACCGAAGCTACCCTCGAGGGAAAAATTCTTAATCAATTGATACATCAAATTCCTCAAAACAAAATACCTCTTACAAATTTTAGAATAAAAAAGTCAATTTCAAAAATAAGCAATATTTTGACTTCTGCTTTGGCGATTATAGGCACTTTATCAGGATTGTATTTTTTCTTTTTTAGTAAATGGACAGGTTTTGTTGACAGTTTACAAAAGAAATGGCTTAAAGATAGTATAGATTTTTCGATTTTACCGGAAACAAGGTTTTTTGCAGGGTTGGGGTTTATTGTTATAAGCGGAATTTTCGCTTATAACCTTATTAAATTGCAAAAAAACAAGCATATTATAAAAAATGCGAATGTAAGCGGTGTTGAGATTGAAATTTTCCAAGACTGCAACGAATCATATTTTGATAAGTATCTTAATGATGTTCTTTACTTGTTTGAAAACGCAGATTCAGACGTAATTGTTTTTGAAGATATAGACCGATATGATTCAATCAGTATATTTGAACGTTTACACGAAATAAATACGCTTGTAAATAACAATAGAGAAAAAAATCCTCTGCGATTTTTCTATCTGTTAAAAGATGATATATTCGAAAATAAGGATAGAACGAAATTTTTTGACTTTATTATTCCAGTTGTTCCCGTTGTGGACGGCTCAAACTCATTTAACAAATTCCTTGAATGTTTTGAAAAGAGCGGTGTTCTGGAAAAAGGTATAAATCGGGAATTTTTGCAAGGACTATCACTATACATTGACGATATGCGGATTCTTCAAAACATCTGCAATGAGTTTTTGATATACCATACTCGTCTTTCCACAACAGAGCAAGACCCTAATAAAATGCTTGCATTAATTGCTTACAAAAATATATTTCCTCGTGATTTTGCTGACCTTCAATTAAGCAAAGGTTTTATGTTTGAGATTATTGGCGGAAAAGGAAAAGAACGTTTAATTTCCTCCGAAAAGAAAAGACTTAAACAAGAGTTGGAATCTAAAGAGAATGAAATAAAACGTGTTCAAGAAGAAATATTGAAAGGTAAAGGGGAATTAAGTATTGTTTTTTGCAAAAAAGTTTTTGGACATAGTGGCTGGTGGAATTGGGATGAAACATTTCGTAACCAACAACTTCTGTCTTATGAGAATAATATACAATATAAACCAATAATTGATGAATATAAAAAAAGAGTTAGTTATATAGAAGAAAATCGCATTTCACCCTTAGAAAATGAAATTACTAAGATAAAATCTGAGAGAATTGCTTTAAGCGGTCTTCGCTTGTCCGAACTTATAACTCGTGAAAATGTTGACAATTTCTTTAAAGATACTGTATTCAAAAGCGAAACTGGAAACGAGGACGCTTTTAATATAATTAAAGATAGCCCTTATTTTGATATGATAAAGTATCTTGTTCGGGAAGGGTATATTGACGAAACCTATTCTGACTATATGACATATTTTTACGAAAATTCTCTCAGCCGTA
>JAISIJ010000448.1 GCA_031262245.1 Oscillospiraceae bacterium
ATACATCGAAAGTTGTATTATTACTTTCATCATATCCATCGGATTTATCATCTCCGAAAATAGTATCTTCTCCAATTCCGCCATAAAATACATCATCACCGACATTTCCTATTAACGTATCGTTGCCCTCATCGCCGTAAATTTTATCGTTATTCTCTCCGCCGTTAATTTCGTCATTTCCGCTATCTCCATAAATAATGTCAACACCTTCTCCACCATCTATGGTGTCATAACCTTCATATCCGTATATGTAATCGTTTCCACCCAAACCTTTAAGGGTATCATCTCCCGAATAACCAAGTATAGCATTGTCTTTATCATTTCCCAAAATTTCGTCTTTTCCGTTTGTGCCACGAAATATAACGCCGTCATCTTGGCATTCGTCTAAGTTTTCTCCAATTACAAAGCCGTATTTATCAGTTTTAACATTTGATATAGGATGTTCTGCAAAAAGAACAGATTTTTCTTCATTTACCTCAATGCTTATATAATTAGCCTTTGGTATTGGATACATCAAATAGCCCACACCTGAATATTGATATGCTGTTATGATATCTGCATTTGAAGTGTCATGAAAAATAAAGTATTTATCACCAAATCCGGGAGCATCAAATGTTACACAGCGAACAACATTTATATTATTATATTTTTGACTTTCAAAAGTAGAGTGCATAGCCAAATTACCGCCCAGTGAATGACCCGTAACATAAACATTGTCATAATTTTCTATGTAATCGCTGTTATTTATTTGATTTAAAAAATTTTCAACTTGAGACTGTTGCTTAGTTTCTATAGTAAAAGCAAGTCCTGCATCAGCTCCTACAAAATCTTTCCAAAAATCATCCTTAAATTCGGTCCCCCTAAAACCAATAATAAGCTCATTTCCAGTATCAATTGCATAACCGTAAAAGCCCGAAGGATCATCTCTGTGATAATCCACAAATTTCCAATCTTTCGCAACTTCCCATTCTTCTTCAGATTTTGTAATGCTGTTAAATCCGCCCAAGTTGAGTTCGCTTGTGTCTACGTCTCCACTGTTAATAATTCTGTTTAATTCTTCAAATGAAACTATTTTGTTTGAAGAATAATCCATAATTTTGTCAAGATCGCTATACGCAATCCTTGAAGCCAATTGATTTCCTTTGTCTGTAACCATTTCAGTTACCTCCTTAAATTTTTAATTTATAATACTACCATTTCTGATGAAAATTTTTTCATCAGAAATAATTGTAAAATCATTAGTTAAATTTCTAAATTCTGAAGAAACAGGGTCTCCCGATTCTTTAAAATATTTTTCTACTCTGGGAAAGTCTTCATCAGAAAAAATGTAAACGTTATTTACTATCTCAATTTCAGAGTTATATTCATAAAAAATATTATAAATATAATATGCTGTATTTTTTATAGTTTCAGAATTAATATCGCCTATTTTTTCTGGAAAGCATAAATACATAGAAATTCTAGTTCTTGTTTTACTTTTTAAAAGTTCTTCAACTGAAATATCATATTTTTCATAATCAGATCTAGATTTATCTCCAATTAGGGATATATGTACAAGTTGATTAGAATTTTTCTCTTTCAATTTTTCATTAATATAATCAGATAATATTCTGCAATTACGGTTAGAATAAAAAGCTTCATTATATTCTTGATAATCTTCGCCATCATCCTCTTTATTACCGAAACGTCCTTTATAATGATATTGTGGTTCATCTTTCATATAATACCAAAAATACCCAAATGCTACTCTTTCGATTACAAAATCTTTACCGTATTTTTCTTCGAGATAATTTTCAACACCTTTTTCGCTCGAACCGCCGACTTTTTCGCTCATACCACATCCTCCTAAATTTAAGATAAATATAAAAATTAATATTACTGATATAAATTTTTTCATATGTATATAGCCCCTTTATTTTAATTTGTCAAGATCACTATAAGCAATCCTTGAAGCCAATTGATTTCCTTTGTCTGTAACCATTTCAGTTACCTCCTTAATTTTTTATTTTATAATATTTATAATATTATTTTTTATACAAATAACCTTTTCAGAAATAATCGTAAAATTACTTCCTAATTCACTATCATTTGGGTCTCCCGATTCTTTAAAATACTTTTCTACTTTTGGAAAATCTTCGTCCGAAAAAATATAAATGGCATTTATCGTTTCAATTTCAGAATTGTATTTAGAAAAATCTTCATAAATAAAATTTATAATATTTTCATAATCATTATCGCCTGTTTTTTCCGGCAAACAAATATACATTTCAACTTCTTCAAGTGATTTATCACTTAACAATTTTTCAACCGAGGTATCAAAATTAATGTTTTCAAAATTTGTAGATACATTTATTATATACACAAAACCATTAATATTTTTTTCTTTTAAGATATTTGTAGCATAATCTGAACAAATACGAAGAGCACGTCGATAGTAAAAAGCATCACTGTATTCTTTGTAAAACTCGCCATCATTATCTTTATTGCCTAAAACACCTTTATAATGATATTGAGGTTCATCTTTCATATAATACCAAAAATACCCAAATGCTACTCTTTCGATTACAAAATCTTTACCGTATTTTTCTTCGAGATAATTTTCAACACCTTTTTCTCTTGAATCGCCGACTTTTTCGCTCATACCACATCCTCCTAAATTTAAGATAAATATAAAAATTAATATTACTGAGATGAGTTTTTTCATATGTATATAGCCCTTTACCTTTTAATTAAATTTTTTCTAAACTTCTACACAACTTAATTATACAACTTTAAGCATAGAATTTCAATAGCCCACTACCTAAATCGAACTTTTTACGACCTACATCGAACTTTTGAGCTGAATAAATTCATTTTCACAGTGATAACTTCATTTTGAAACAAGAATTTTCGGAATAAATCAGTAGAATTTTGGCAAACAATATCTTGATTTTTTTGCTATTTTTATTACACAACTTTAAACATAAAATTTCAATAGGCCACTACCTAAATCGAACTTTTTACGACCTACATCGAACTTTTGGGCTGAATAATTTCATTTTTGCAGTGATAACTTCATTTTGAAACAAGAATTTTCAGAACAAATCAGCAACATTTTCACCTCTTATCCTCCTATCACTTTTCCTTCAAACTATTGCCGAACCCCTTTTTGATGGGGTCGAGAAAATAGTCAATAACACGGCGTTTATCAATCTTAATCTCGGCAACTCCCGACAATCCGGGGATAATTTCGACCTTGTCGCTCTTGTCCGTAATTTTAACTTTCACGAGATAAACGCTGCCCAAATTCTCGTTCGAAAAGGCTGTGGGGCTGATGTATTTCACCGTTCCGTCGATTGTTCCGTATTTGTTGTATGGGTATGCCTCTAACTTCAAACTTGTTTTCATTCCGATTGAAATGTCGGCAATATCCATATTTTTGACGTAACAAACCATTTCGAGCGGCGTGCTGTCGGGAACAATCGTCAGAATCTCCTGTGCCGCCGACACCGCAGCACCGCCGTTTTT
>JAISIJ010000492.1 GCA_031262245.1 Oscillospiraceae bacterium
AACGCACAAAGTAGTATAAAAAGAAATCGTGGAGTTCATAAGGACCGTTAATATCCTCTGTATTCTGAACAATTTCATCATTATCCGCCGGGAGCAGTTCTGGGGAAACAGGCGTTTCAATAATGTCTTTTAAAATATTAAAAGTATCCGTTCCGACTTCCGCAAAACCGCTCACAAGATACCTCACAAGTGTTTTCGGAATGGAGACATTCACCGCATACATCGACATATGGTCGCCGTTATAAGTGCACCAACCGATCGCAAGTTCTGACAAATCTCCTGTGCCGATTACAATCCCTCGATACTGGTTCGCCGTGTCCATTAACAGCTGTGTCCGCTCTCGTGCCCGTGCATTTTCATAGGCAATATCGAACTCACCGCCGTGTTCCATATCTTTCAAATGCTGATTTACACTTGCTGAAATATCAACTTCTCTGAACGTTACACCGAAGTGTTCCGCAAGTTTTTGGGCATTGGTTTTTGTTCGGGTGGTCGTGCCGAAACAGGGCATTGAAAGGCAGATAATATCTTTTTTGTCCTTGTTTAAAATGTTAAAAGCTGTAACGCAAACAAGCAACGCAAGGGTTGAATCAAGTCCGCCGGATAATCCCAAAACAACCGTTTTTGAATTTGTAAATCTAAGTCTTGTCGCTAAACCTGTCGCTTGAATGGATAATATTTCTTTAACACGGTTTGCTCTTTCGGCGGTATTTTTCGGAACAAAAGGATGAGGATTTACCAGCGGCTCGGTGTTGTTTTTCCAATTGGTTAATTTTAAACTTTTGGTTTCGTTATCCTCAAATGTCTGATAAGTCGTCTGTTTTATTTTATCGTGAAGTATTTTTTCAAGGTCAATATTCGCCTTTACGCTGTTTTCGATTTTCGTAATATCTCTGCTTTCGCCGATAATACTCCCCAATTCAGAAATTATCAAATGTCCGCCGAAAACCAAATCTGTTGAACTCTCACAGCACCCCGCGGAACAATAAACATACGCACAATTGCAAGACCCCGATTTAGCCTTAACAAGCGTTTTTCGATATTCTGCTTTGCCGATTACTTCGTTGCTTGCGGAGAGATTAATTATGATGTCAGCACCCTGTAAAGCAAGTTGTGATGAGGGTGTTGCGGCAACCCATAAGTCCTCGCAAATCTCAACACCCAAAGAAAACACCCTGTTATCTTCCGTGGTTATATTTATCGGATTTTTTGTAATAATCCAAGGCTTTTCTTTAGTTTGAATAATGCTTTTGTCAGCAAGATTTTCACCGCTCGAAAACCATCTCGCCTCGTAAAATTCACCGTAAGTAGGCAGATTAATTTTCGGAGTTATAAAAATACTTCCGTCGGAAATAATCGTAATACCGCAATTATAAAGTTTCTTTTTAATAATAATCGGGCAACCTAAAACAACAATAAAATCTGTTTTTTTATCATTGGCAATTTCTTTTATTTTTACAGTAATGTCATTAACAATTTCCATTGCTGATTTAATAAATTGGATATTTCCGAATAAATCACCGCAGGTATATCCTGTTATACACAACTCCGGGAATACGATTATCCCAGAGCCTTCATCTTCAATACAACTTATAATATGCTCAATTATTTTGTCTTTATTAAACGCAATATCGCCGACTTTGAGTTCCGGGGATATTGCTTTTATTTTAATTAAGTTATTCACTCAAACTCTCCTATAACATTGATTTTTTCATATCATATTATAAAATATTTAAATCAATTCGTCAAGTTATTTTATGAGAAATTCTGATACAGTAATTCAGTTTCACATTAATAAAAGCGATTTATTTATTAAAAGCAGCAGTCAAATGACTGCTGCTTTATTGCATAGAAAATCTAATTTATTTTGCAGTAAAAGTAATATTTTCACCTAAGCCAAAGAAATAATTACCTTTCTTTTGAGTGTAAGGGATAATTGTATAAGTTTCGCTGCTTTCGAGATTTTTAACAGTTGCTGTAATGCCACCAGTCCATTTTGAGGTATAATTTGCAACAAAACCATCTAATGCTTTGTAATCTTCAAGAGATTTATAATCTATATCTGACAAATCACCTTTCAGCAAGACATATCCCAACGCACCGTTTGCCGTTCCTGTGCGAGAAAGTCGGAATTTTACAATACCTGCGGCAATTTTTCTTATAGTCGTTGTGAGGGTAATATCTGGAGTTGTGAAAATAGAATTTTCGCCCAATCCGAAATAGTACACTCCTCGACGTTGTGTTGCCGGAATAATTGTATATTCTTGGTTTTTATCAAGATAATTAACTGTAAATGTGCAGTTTGCATTCCATTTTGATACTTCATAACTTACAAAATCGGGATTTTCTGTTATTTCTTTGAAAGTTAATTTTGAAAAATCTGTATCGGAATAATCGCCTTTCAAAAGAACATATGAAATCGCACCTTTTTTGTCACCTGTGCGTGAAACTTTAAATTTGGCAGAAGTCGGGTAAACTTTTTTGAGAATTGAGGTGAGTTTTGTTGTTTTGGGAAGACTTTCTTTTTCAATATCAACAAACAGAATGTTGTTTTCTTCTGCATATTCTTCCGCAACAGAATTTTCATAACCGTAAATAGAAAAATTCTCAACTTTTGTATCATTAAAAACCTGTTCATATCCGAAAGCTTTTTCACCGATGTTTTGCACATTTTCGGGAATATTAATCTTAGATAAATCAGTTCCCGTGAAAGCATTTTTACCGATATTAACAAGACTGTTCGGAAGTTCAATTTCGCTGATTGAAGCCGCTAAAAAGCCTTTTTCTTCAATATTTTCAAGATTATCGGGCAATGATACGGATTTTAACTCTTTACAATCAAAAAAAGTATTGTATTTAATAGTTTTAATTGAATTTGACATATTTACTGTTGTAATATTTGTACAAAAATAAAACGCCTCTTTTCCTAAATATTCAACTGAATTGGGAATATTTATAGTTCCGTAAAATTGATTAAAAAGAAAAGCATAATCTCCGATATATTTTAAAGTATCCGGAAAAGAAATAGTCGTAATCAGCGAATCAAATGCAAATGCAGACTCTCCGATACCTATAACAGTATGATTTAACACTTCTGACGGAATAACAATATCACCGACGGCATCCGGGCTTGAAGTTGTCGGAATTAATCCGCCGGGTGCAGGAGTATAAAACCCATACATATCAGCTCCCCAATATCCCTTTGTAACTTCGGCGGTGTTTTCGTCTAAGAACGTGTAGTTTACACCTTGTTCGTCTGTATAGTCAATACGACCGGGTTCACGAGATTTTTCTGTTGTAGAGCTTGTAGTTGTGGTAGAAGTTGAAGTACTTGTTGTTGATGTTGTGGTAGGATTTGTTGAGGTTGTAGTATCTGTTGTTGTAGTTGTACTTACAACTGGTTTTGATGTTGTTGTATTTGTACTTACAGTAGGTTCTTTAGTGGTTGTGGTGGGTTCTTTAGTTGTAGTTGTTGTGGTTGAAGTCATAGAAGTTGTTGTGCTTGTCGTTGTAGATGTAGTAGTTATTTCGGGTGTATTTTCTTCAACTAAAATAATTTGGAAAAGCTGTGCATTACTTCTTGAATCAACAGTATACTGCTGAATATTAGTGCCATTTTCTGTACCTATATTATAAACATCAAGTGCTTTACCTGAACATTCTGCAATAAAACTATACCACCCATCGCCTCTATCAACAATAATCCAACGTTGTGCTGGATTATCAGTCCAATTCCAAGTGTGAATATTGGCAGTATTAGCTAACGACATATCAGAAACGTCAAGAACCATACCACCATAATCAGAAGCTATTTTGTAAGTACCATTTGATTGTTTTTCAAAGTTAAATTTTTGGTCTTTACCTTCTCCGCCTTCCCATATATGAACATTTGCTCCTGCTTCAACACTATCGCCAGCAGTAACCCATTTATTTGAACCTTTATTTAAAATTTTATATTTGCCGTCTGGTATGCTAACCCATTCGCTTTTATCAGGGAGTGGATCAATGATAGGAATAATTTCAAAAAGCTGTGCATTACTTCTTGAATCAACAGTATACTGCTGAATATTAGTACCATTTTGTGTGCCTATATTTTCAACATCAAGTGCTTTGCCAGAACATTCTGCAATAAAACTATACCAACCATTTCCTTGGTCAATAATAATCCAATGTTGTGATTTTGTATCGTTCCAATTCCAAGTATGAATATTAGTACCATTCGTTACTGCTCCATCATTTACATCAAGAACATTACCTCCGTAATCAGATGCTATTTTGTAAGTACCATTTGATTGTTTTTCAAAGTTGAATTTTTGGTCTTTGCCTTCTCCGCCTTCCCATATATGAACGTTTGCTCCGGGGTCAGCACTATCACCGGCAGTAACCCATTTATCTGAACCTTTATTCAAAAGTTTATATTTTCCATTTGGTATAGTTGCCCATTTGCTTTTGTCAGGTAAGGGGTCGGGAACTGCGGAACTTTTCCAAACCGGTCTGACGTAAATTAAATTGATAAGGTTATAATTGTTTACTTCTCTGGTAATTCCATTTGTTCCGGTAGGGGCTTGATGAATTATAGTAGCACTTCCGGGAGACCCCGACACATAAATTCCAACGTGGTTTTGGGTATTGCCAGAAGTGCCTGAAATATTGTCTGCCCAAACTATTATATCGCCCATTTGAAGTGATGTAGAGGAGTTGATATATGCACGTTCCCAACCGAGATTTATGGAATGTGCGTCATTTGCATATTGGTATCCGTGACCTCTAAGAGTAGTGTATCCGATTATTTGAACATAATAATTTGCGGCTAAGGAGGCACATTGCCCTTTATTTCCCTCATTATTAGGAGCTTCCACGCTTATTCCAATTAATCCACGCAAGTAAGCAATAGCTTCTTCTTTTGTAATAAGTGTTACTGTTGCCGCATTAATTTGAGTTATGGGAAAATAAACAACCATTCCCAAAGCCATTAGAATTGACAAGAGTAGGCTTGTCAGCCTTGTTTTTTGCTTTTGCATTTTTCAATCTCCTTTTTAAAAATTTGTATAATTTCGCTTGATACCTGTGCTTTATACTATACTCCTTTTTGGAAAAAGTCAAGGTTTTTGGCAGAAATCCATACATTCTCTAAAGTTAAACAGTAGCCGAACGCAAGATTTTCAATTGTGGTAATATTGGCAGGAAGAGTGATATTTATCAGAGAATTGCAATCATAAAACGCTTTAGCCGGTATTGTGGTGAATTCCAGATTTTCAGAGAATGATATGACCCATAAAGTAGTACAGCCTTCAAAAGCAGACTTACCGATTGAAGTAATACTATCAGGGATATCAACGGTAATTATGGTTTTATTATTTTTAAATGCCTCTTCACCTATTGCGGTAACGGTATATCCGCCTAAGGTCTCGGGAATAGTAATATCACTTACTTCACCCGCCCAATCTGTAATTGTTGCCTTGCTGTCCGCAACAATATAAGTAAACACTCCGTTGTTTTCAACTTCCTCGTAAAAAATGCCGTCTCCATCATCAACAGCTTCGCTTTCTGACGACGGTTCAGTTTCTTGGTCGTTTACCACCGCCGGCATTGCTGCCGTAATCTTCAACGGAACATTATTAGGTACAGCCGGGAAATTTGCAAATAAACTCGTTACCATCGCAAATGCTATAATCATAGCACTAATGCGTTTTCTGTTTGGCTTCATTAATTTTGCTCCTTTTTTATATTTTCAGTAGTTTTTAGTTATTTTAAACCATTTTGATTATACTATAACGAAAAATCGCTGTCAACAAAAATCGAAAGTTGTTTTAATACATAAAAATTGCAAGTTAAATTTTAAAATTTCTTGACAAAAAATAATACTAATGCTAAAATAACAAGATATACTATAAAAAATTATTGTTAGGAGGCTTTTATGTGCTTGGATTATGTTTAATGATGTTAAATTCACCTGAAGAACAAGTTAAAATGGTCGATATATGGCACAAATATTATACTTATTTTACAATTTTAGCTGAAAAATATTTATCAAGAGAAGAACTGATTGAAGATGCAGTTTCTGATACATTTATGGATATAATTTCTAACAAGACAAAACTATTTTCAATGGATGAAATAACCTTTAAGAAACATACAACTATAATTTGTAAAAATTGTTGTTTAAATCTATTGCGTAAAGAGCGAACGGATATTTTACGTCCTATTGACGATATGAGAGAATTTGAAGCGGAAGATACATCACTTTTTGAAAAATTTGAATCTGAAGAACAACTGGAGGTGTTAAAGAGTTGCATTAAAGAAATGGAATTTTTAGAAAAAACTGCTTTGCAATTGCATTATATACAAGGTCTTACATTGAGAGAAACTTCTGACAAAATGTCATTAGACTTTTATACCTTGAGAACTATAATAAAAAGAGCAAGAACAAAACTGAAAATACTGATTTTAGAAAAAAGCGGCAAAACATTAGGCGTATAAAATAAACAAATAAACAAATGATGATTTACTATGCGGGGTTTGATTATGGAGATGTTTCAAAACAGAATTACAGAAGCAATGTTTAAACTTGCTTTAGAAATGGACTTAGAAGACGAAATTAAAGAAATTGAAGCTATTGCTGCAGTTTCCGAAAGAATACCTGACAAAGATTTCAAGGACAAGGTGTTCAAGCAATTCAGTGGCGGAGAACGTAAAATCCGTATGAGTGTTTTTAAGCGGATTTTAGTGGCTGTTATCATATTAGTTTCTATTTTCGCTATGATAATGCTTTGCAACGGACAATTCCGTGATAAAGTATCGGGGGTTGTTGAAAAATGGCACTCCGACAGGGTTTCCTATGTTACACCTAAAGTTTTAAGTGCTGCGAATTTTGTCGAAAAAGATTTTGAAGTGGAATATATCCCCGAAAATTTTGAGTTAACCGATATAAAATACTTCCCTATTTCCACAGTTTTACTATACACTTATCCTGAAGAATATAAAGTTATAGAAAAAATAGGTTTTGAGAACTTAAGTAATTATTTTACATTCAATTACGGCAATGCCGACGATTTTTCGGAAACATTTTTTACCGAAAATCAAAAGGTTTACAAAAGACTTGATAATGGTATTGAATATTTTATACACGAAACAACTAATTCAAGCAATACTCACGAGATTTTCTTTGTTAACGATGGGTATTATTTCATTTTTCAAGCACCCTATGAAATGGAAATTGAAACGCTTTTTGAAATTGCAAAAAGCATTATTCCCGTGCCTTTAAGAGAAAGAGAACCTATTGTTTCCCAAGAATTTGAAAACATAAACTATGAACAGATTGAAGATAAAAACTTTGAGTTCGGTTATCTTCCCGAGGGCATAAAGGTATATGAGGCGAAATATTTTGAAGACGAGGCAGAAACTGTTAAACTTAAATATGTAAACGAAAATTCTGTGCCTGTAATCATTTTAATGTATAATAAAACCAATAACTTATCGTTTAAAAATTATTTGGAACAATATAAAAACGGCATTGAAATGAAAGAGATTAATGATGTATGTTATTTTTTCGGAGATACCCCGATAATAGAAGAAAGTAAATATAAATTAATAGCTTGGAGTAATAATTTCTATGATTTTATGCTTAGCTATGATGAAAATATTAGTTTTAATGAAATCGTGAAAGTTGTCGAAAGTTTAAAAGAAACTCATAATTTTTATTGACAACTTTTTTTTTTTATGATAAAATCGACATAATATAAACCAATTAAAAAGGAGCATATTATGTTAAAAAAAATGTTAGCTGTTTTTATGTGTGTCGTCTGTATTATGGGAATGGCAGTTCCGACAGCAGCAAATACAGAGGGTGAGAGTTCCGTTCTTTCAATAGATGCAATTTCCGGAGTTGAGATAGAACTTTATGAAAACAATGGTATGGTTTATTTTTCAGTCAGTGTAACTGATTATAACATTCGAGGTGCAAGTGCTACTATAGAATTTTTTTACAATAATATGAATTGTGCAGTCTATCAAAGGAGTTTCACATCTTCTTCTCCTACTTTTTCCGGTTCCCATACCTACCACGGTTACGGATTATATAGCGTTGAAGTTTATGGTTCAGTTACCTATATGAACAACACTACACAGAATTTTAACAAATCAGAAGATTTGTTCCTGTAAAATTAAAAAAGCCACCGTTTTATTTTAGTAAAACGGTGCTTTTTTTATTTTTTATTCATTTGAGAACAAATTTTTTTAATACAAGCTTTAAGTGCGTCAAACTCAAGGGGCTTAGGCAAAAAGCCCGAAAAACCATTTTTAAGGAAATTTTGTTCAGCACCGTTTACAACATTTGCCGTCAAAGCAATAATGGGAACAGTTGACAGCCAATTGTCGTTTTTACGCATAATTTTAGTTGCGTCAATGCCGTTAATTTCCGGCATCATATGGTCCATAAAAATTATATCATATTCTTTTTCGGAAGTTTTTTCAAAAGCCTCTTTTGCACTTTGTGCAATATCCGCTTTAATTCCCATATTTTCAAGCATAGTAGAAACGATTAGGAGATTTATCTCAATATCGTCAACAACTAAGATTTTCAAATTAGGGAAATTAAGTATCTCGGAAGTTTGCTCGATATTATTAAGAGGGGAAACACAGGGGACATATGGCAATCTTATTGTAAAAACAGAACCAATGCCGTAGGTACTTTGTGCTGTCAGCGAGCCTCCCATAAGCTCACAATATCTGTAACTTATCGGCATACCCAAACCTGTCCCTTGGATAGTTCTGGTTTTAGTAATGTCGAACCGCTCAAAGGGCATAAAAATATTCGGCAAATTATCTTCTTCAATTCCAATCCCTGTATCTTTCACTTCAAAAACCAATTCATTAGTTTCCTTATCAAGATAGGCATTAAGTTCAGCACCGCCTGTTTCTGTGTACTTTGCGGCATTGGAAATTACATTCGTAACTGCTTGTTGAACACGAAGTTCGTCACCTATAACCCATTCCGGAAAATCAATAGAAAAATTAATCCTAAAAGTTAAATTTTTCTCATTAAAAATCATTATAAACATAGAATGTAGTTTGTCAAACAATTTTTGGACATTATAGGGTGCATTTACAATATCCATTTTCCCGGATTCAACTTTTGAAAAATCAAGAATATCGTTAATAATCCCCAACAGAGTATGTGCGGAAGTACGCATATCTGTCAGGTATTTTTTTTGCTTTTTGTCAAGAACAGTCCTCGAAAGAATATCATTAAGACCGATAACAGCGTTCATAGGCGTTCTTATCTCGTGGGACATTGTAGCAATAAAGTCAGATTTTGAACGATTGGCTTTTTCTGCTTGTATTTTTTGCTCTTCCAATTCGGTATTATCGACAAATATTGCAAGAAAAACAGAATCCCCTCCGGAGATATTTTCAAGTCTATGGCATTGGATAGTGTAATATTTCTGCTCACCGACAGTATTAAACTTAATGTATTTATTAAATTTATAGTGATTCAAATTATCAGCAACTTTTCTGAAAACGTCCCTTAAATCTTCTAAATCTGTTTCGGGTATGTTCTTTTTTAAAACATCATAACAATTTAACCCATCAATATAATCAAAATTCGGAACACCGACAATATTTAAAAATGATTTTGTACACAACTTAAAACACCCGTTTTTATCTAATAAGATTATCAAACAGGGTGTATTCTCCAAAAGCATATCCATATAATGTTGTTGTTTGAGGTTTTGCGAAAACATTGCCTCTTCAAGAGCTTCTTTTGCACGAAATTGGGTAGTCAACTTATTATAAGCCGACTTGGTTAATCTTAGTTCACGTTCTAATTTTTTGATTTGCAAAAGGTAAGATTCTTCTAAATCATTCCTTTTGCTGCTTTGGTCAGACATAAGATTATCCTTTCTGACTTTATTGTGTTGCCGGTTAAATGTTAAATAATACAAATAGAAAAACTCTGATTATTATAGCGATTGATATTTTCGCCGCTTTCTTTTGATACAGGACAGAGTTCTCCGCCGGCATATGCCGCCATATACGGTAAATTTCCGGAAAATTCATTCATTATTTCAAGTTCGGAAAGATTGTCCGCCCCGAAAACAACGTAACGAGTTGCACAGGAAAAAGCAAGCAAAAGGCTCATATTTTCCTTTTCGGCAGTTTCAACAGCAGTTTTAAAAGCTTGCTCCATAATAGAAAGCATATCGGCACGTTCAAAAAGACCTATGCTCAAAAGCGAACCCTCTTTGACAAATGCACCGCAAGACAGAATACCGTTTTCTTTGTCAAAATCAATCATAGTTCTGGAATAAATCGGCATTGTATCATCTTCTTTAATCATTAGAGAGAGTTCGCTGATTGCTCCGTTTTGAATGAGAAAATCTGTTAATCCGAGAGAGTTAAGAAAGTCAATAACAGGTTTTTCATTTAAAGAGAAAATTTTATTGTCTTTTGCAGAGGTTATTATAGCTTGTTTTCCTAATATTTTCTTATTTGAAATAGAAACACTGTAAAATTTAGGATTAGCATTGCCGTAAATCTCAATAAATCCGATACTTCTATAAGATTTTCTGTAACCGCACACATTTGTTACAATAAAACTGTCGTCCATAAATGACGGAGAATCGTCTACTGCCGCCGCCCCGAACAAGGGAACATTTGGGATTAATTCTGAAATTGTATCAACAACGTGCCCTCCGTGTCCCACTAAATAATTGGGAGTAAAGGCAAAAATCGCCTTTGGACTTTTCACATCAAAATCCATAAATTGTTTAAATAATACAGCCTCACAAGCAGCTCTCGTTTCTTTACATACATTCTCGCCGCTAATTTCACAAAGTATTTCCTCGGTAATATTCATATCAAAAAAGACATCGTCACTTGTCATTATTGTTAAGCTTAAAAACAATTCACCTTGGGCAAAATCGCCTTTGTTGTCTTTAAATCCGTTAAGAACCGTAGTTATTCCTATAATAGGAAAATCAAAGCTGCTCAAAATCCTTTCAACAACCCCGGATAATTCAAATTCGTGGTGAAAGACAAGCAAACCTATTGTATTTTTTAACAATTCATTTGTTTTCACTTTAGATTTTACAGAATTAACCGCAATTTCAACATTATCCACTTCATTTGTTCCGGCAGTTATTA
>JAISIJ010000113.1 GCA_031262245.1 Oscillospiraceae bacterium
TGATTAAACTTTTCTTTCTTACCTCTAAAAATAACAAATATCCGACACAGTATGCAAGAAAAAAGCACCCGAAAAGGGTGCTTTTTTCATATCCAGTTATGCCAAGCCTGAAAAGAGCAAACTATGAAAAGAATTAGGAAACTTCGAAAGTTGCCATTACAGGAACTAAGAGAAAAGAAAAACTAAAATTTATGACCGCAACCTCCGCAGAATTTTGTTCCGGGTGGATTATCTAAACCACAATCAGGACATTTTCCGTTGGGTGCGGGTGCGGCAAGATTTTCACCGCAGTTATTGCAGAACTTAACTGATTGTGCGTTCTTTGAGCCGCATTTCGGGCAGGATTTTAATTCCATACTCGCCCCGCAGTTGTTGCAGAATTTTCCTGTTCCGGCTGGTTTGCCGCAAGTAGAGCAGATTGTAGTTTTGCTTTCAATTGCACCTTTCCAAACGGTTGCGGTTTGCCCGGCTTCGTCAATGTTGCGTTTCATAGCATCAGCTTTTGTTTTAGCAACATAAATTTCCTGACGGGGAGCACAGCTGACACACATTCCCTCGTCTTCATTGAAACAATGGTCGCATACATATTTGTTGCAAGACGGACAACGGTGGAAATGTTCTTTTGATTCATTCTGACAGCGAGTAAAAGCTTGTTCGTGTTCTTTTTGCCATTCGGGAGATTTCCCCTCAAAACGTTCACTGAGAACATTTGAGCCTCGTTCGGTAGCATATCCGAATTGTTGAGCCTGCCCGCCCAAAAGATTGCCTAAAATACTCGCACCTTGCCCTAAAAGACGACTGCCTTTTTTCTTTTTATATGTTTTACTTTCAATAAAGCTTGATTTAACACCGTCATTGCAAACATCGCAATAAAAAGTGAATTGAAACCCCGCATCAGTACTGTTGTCTTCATAATTTCGTGTAAACGCTTGTAACATAAGCTGTTTTTCTCCTTAATATTTTGTTCAAAAAACTTTTGCTAACTGTTTCTTATTATATTAATCTGCTTTTCAGCTTTTTTAATCGCCTTCCCGCAAACGGTGCATTTTTCATTTTCAAAGAATTGAGGTTCACCGCAACGTTTATTTTCGCATTGAATGAACATAGTCATTCCGCAAAAATCACATTTTTCCGCACCGACAAAGGTTTGTTTTCCGCAATACGGACAATCTGTCATAAGGTGACATCCGCAACTTGAACAAACAGCATTTCCTCGTTCGATTGGTTTTAAACATTTTGGACAATGATAGCCGAAAGGGCTTCTTGAGCCGCATTTTGGGCATAAATGAGCGTCACGTTCAACTAATTCTTTACAATGTATGCAAGGGACTTTGTAAGTAGCCACTGTTATACCCCCTGTTGTTTCGCACCGCAACCGCCGCAAAATCGAGTTCCGGGAGCAAGTTCCATTCCGCATCCTGTGCAGAATGTTTTTGCCGCCGCACCGAGTTTGCTGCCACATTCCTGACAGAATTTTGTGCCGTCGGGGTTGACGTGACCGCAGTCGGGGCAAGTAACAGCATCGGTTTGTGCTTTCTTCTCTGCCTCAACATTTTCTTTTTCGGATTTTGCTTTATCAAGGGTAGCTTGTGCTGTTGCTATATTTTGGCGTATCAATTTCAATTTGCCGTCTTGCTCCCAATCAGAGGGATTGTTTTCATAAGCTTTCCGTCCGATTTCAAGCAAAATTTCGGATTCTTGACTTTTTAAATCGTCTAACTCCGTTTGTGCGGCTAAAAGTTTGCCGTCAGGAGTGTCTTTCGGAATGACACTTTTTGCAAGTCCTCCGAAAAGACCGCCGAGATTACCCAACCCTCCGAATAAATCGTTTGCCATTTTAAAATCCTCCTCAATATTTCGCCTTAAAAGGCTTTGAATAAATATATTGTAAAAACAATATAATAATAACTTCTTATTTAAAATTTAAAAATTTACATATATTTATCATAATATAGTAAAAGTAACATTCTCACCTACCCCAAAATAGTAATTACCTTTCTTTTGGGTGTATGGGATAATTGTGTAAATTTCGCCGCTTTCGAGATTTTTAACAGTTGCTGTAATTCCGCCCGTCCATTTTGAGGTGTAATTTGCGACAAAACTATCCAACGCTTTGTATTCTTCAAGAGATTTATAGTTCATATCTGCCAAATCGCCTTTTAAGAGAACATATCCCAAAGCACCGTTTGCCGTTCCTGTGCGAGAAAGTCGGAATTTAACAGTATGAGCGGTGATTTTTTTGATAGTCGTTGTAAGAGTAATATCGGGTGTTGTGAAAGTGACATTTTCGCCCATTCCAAAATAGTAAACGCCACGGAGTTGTGTTACGGGGATAATGGTATATTCTTGATTTTTATCAAGATTATCAGCCGTAAATATGCAATTTGCGTTCCATTTTGACACTTGATATTTAACAAAATCGGGGTTTTCGGTTATTTCTTCAAAGGTTGAATTTGAAAAATCTGTATTGGAATAATCACCTTTTAACAAGAAATAGGAAACCGCACCTTTTTTGTCACCTGTGCGTGAAACTTTGAATTTTGCAATAGTCGGGCTTACGGAGTTTACTGTTGTGGAGAGTTTCGTTGTTTGAGGAAGACCTTCTTTTTCAATGTCTACAAACGGAATACCGTTTTCTTCCGCATAAGTCTGTGCATATGAGCCTATATATCCATAGATTGTTACATTTTCACAATAGTCGAAAGTCGTACTGTCAATTTTAGTAACACTCTCGGGAATTATTATTGAAGTTAAATTTTCACATCCATAAAAAGCTCTGACACCTATTTCAGTTACACTCTCGGGAATTGTTACCCTTGTTAAAGCAAAGCAATTGTAAAAAGTACTGGTGGGGATTGAAATCAATTTGTTAGGAAGAGTAACCGAAGTTAAGCTTGTGCAACCTTGAAAAATTGCATTACCCATTTCCGTAACACTATCGGAAATTACAACAGAAGTTAAATTTTCGCATTGGTAAAAAGCTGTTGAGTCGATTTCAGTTACACCATTGGGAATTACAACCTCTGTTAAAGCTGTATTAGCAAAAGCAGAAAGTCCGATTGATGTTACGCTGTCCGGGATTATTATGGTTTCTAAACTTCTGCAACCGGAAAAAGTTGAATATCCGATGGTTGTTAAATCTTTGGGGAGTGTTATCTCTGTTAAACTATAACAGTTGCTAAAAGCTGAGCTACCGATTGTTGTTGAAGTTTCAGGGAGAGTAATTGAAGTTAAGGCAATACAACCTGAAAAAGCGGTATCTCCGATTGATGTTACGCTGTCAGGAACTGTGACTGATATTAAATTTTGACAATCTTCAAAGGCATTCGCCCCGATTGTAATTAAATTGTCGGAAAGTGTGACAGAGGTTAATCCATAACAATTTATAAAAGCTCCATGACCGATTGATGTTACAGTATCGGGAATTATTACCTCTGTTAATAACTCACAACTGGTGAAAGCTTGGTTACCGATTGAAACCAATCCTTCTGAAAATGTGAGTGAAGTTAAGTCCCAACATTGATTAAAAGCCATATAGCCGATTTCTGTTACACTGCCGGGAATGGTTACCTCTGTTAAGCCTGAACCGGCAAAAGCAGATTGCTCAATTGAAGTAACGCTGTCGGGAATTGTTATCGAAAGTAAACTATTACAAGATTCAAAGGTGCAAATCTCAATAGTCTTTAAATTATTAGGAAGTGTGACCTCAGTTAAACTATCACAATCTTTAAAAGCATAATCGTCTATTGATGTTACACTATCGGCGATAGTTATCGAAGTTAAGTTTTTACAGAATGAAAAAGAGTGGTAACCGATTGACCTTACACTATTGGGGATTATTACCGAAGTTAAGGCTTGGTTTTGTGAAAAAGTTTCTCTTCCGATTGATGTAATAGTATAATCATCAATTTCACTCGGAATTTCAATTTCTGTATCTGTGCCTGTGTAGTCTGTAATTTCGGCTGTGCCGTCCTCCAAGACAGTATAAGTATAATCTCCGTATGTTTCTGCATTAACAGAGAGATTTTTAATAGGCGAGCCGGAAAAAGCAACAAACGATAGCATTAACACCATACTCATAATAACAGAAAATAAACGTTTGGTTTTCATAATTTTTACCTCCGAATTTAAAACATTTCTTTTTATTATACTGCAAAACAAAAATTGTGTCAACAAAAAAACAGCCTGTTAAGACTGTTTTTTTACAATAAGTTAAACCAATGTCAACTGATGTGCCAACTACAAAAAGAAGTAGGGAACTTCGAGAGGTGTGAACCACAGGAACTATCAGAAAACCAAAAAAGGACGAAATTGGAGGGATTTTTGAGAAAGGGATATGGTTTCTTGGATTTTAGTTAAGTCGGCAACGAGAGAAGAAGGCTTGTTTTTGGGGTCGTCTTGGGTTAGGGGAACAAAATAGTAATTTTTCAGGTTCATAACCGTGCCGAGATTTTTCATTGTTCCGGCGAGTGCATCGTTGGTTGAGAGAGCAATTACTACCGGTTTGTTGTTGCGTAAATGGGATTTTACTGCCATTGTTACGGGAGTGTCTGTAATGCTGTTTGCAAGTTTTGCCAATGTATTGCCTGTGCAAGGGGCAATAAGCATTATGTCCGTCATTTTTTGGGGACCTAAAGGCTCAGCGTCTTCTATGGTTGTGATTGGTTTATTCCCGCAAATTCGGGTAATAGTTGAAATATGTTCATTGGCTTCACCGAAACGGCAATTAATTGTTGCTGCATTAAAGGACATTATCGGGATAATGTTAAAAAACTCCGATAATTTTTCCATTTCTGCAAAAGCTTTTTCAAATGTACAAAATGAGCCTGTAACGCACCATCCTAAGTTTATTTTCATTTCCTCACCTACAATAATATTTATATTTACATTGTATGTGTGGTGTCGGATTTTGTTACAAAAAAAGAGCTTGAAAGCTCTTTTTTATTTTATTATAATTTGATACATTTTATCTTATCCAAAATCTTCTTGTATTTTACACCTGTTTCTTTGTTGTTATAAGCCTTTGAAACTACTTCGTAAACCTCGTCGGGGGTTAAAAGTGTGGTGTCGACAATTAAATCATAGTTTGTCATATCCGAACAGTCAACGTTATATTTTTCCTTAAAGCGTTTATATTCGGATTTAACACGCTCCTCAAGGGCTATAAGTGTGTTATTGACATTGTCATAGGATTCAATATCGCCTCTGTCGGGTGAGTTGAAAACTCTTTCTGCCGCAGTCATAGGTGACACAGCTAAATAAATCTTATATGAGGGTACAACAAAATGCCAAGCCATTCTGGAGTCTATAATATATTTTTTGTCAGATTTAGAAAGTTCCCTCAATCCATCGTCAATATAATCGTCAACTTCGGGGTGGACTTCGGAATATTTATTCAACTCAAGAGTTGTTAATCCCAATTTAGAGGCATATTCTCTTTGGAGTACTCCGGTAGAGTATGGGATAAAGCCGTCTTTTTCAACCAATTTATCCCTTAGTATGCTTTTTCCGGAACCTAAATCTCCGGTGATAGTTATTTTCATAATTCTCATTTCTTTTTCAGTTAATCTTAAAATTTGTCAGCAGACTTCTAATAGTATCAAAAGAATTCAGCAAAGAACTAAAAGGTGAAGTATAGAATTTATATATTCTGTCTTGATTATTTGTAATCACATATCCAGTACTCCCGGAAAAAAACAATCCCTGTGCTTCGTCTTCCATATTAAAAACAAACTCGTCAATAGGTTCGTATTGAAAATTAAAGCGAACAGCAAAATTGTAATATTTCCCGTTATAGTAATAGGGTAAGAGATAATATATATAATTTTTGTCAATTGCAACGCCTTGAGTAGACAAATGACCCTCACCGAAAATTTTCTTGTATTTTTCAGTTAGTATATTGTGGGAAAAATCCCCTCTTGAATGACGTTCTATTTCCTGAAAATTTTCGTCTAAAAGGTAGATATTGTTACTTATCGCAATATAATTTCCGTTATAATATTCCAATCCCGTAACAGCCAAAGGGTTGCCGTCTTTATCTTTGGCAACAACAGAGCCGTAAGCCACAAGAGTATCCGGAGAAACAAAAGTCAAAAGTCCCTTTGTTGTTTCGTCATTATCTTTATAAGAGTTTACGATAAGTCTGTTGTTTTTGCGGTCATAGGTCATATCATTAGCGTGGTTCATAGGATATTTTGTGTCAGAGGTTTCCGAAACACACAATATATCGGTAGTGGGTTCAGAAACTCGACGTTTATGCAATTCTACGGAATTATTTTGAACCTTTGCATAATAGAAAAATCTGCCGTATTTGCAAGTGCCTTGAACTACGTTATAATCGCTTTCAACTTCTGCAATTTCAGTAACGGAAACTGCACTGATATTTATAACATTAAGAAATATTATAAAGAGTATTAATAATTTTTTCATTTTTTAAGTATGAGCCAACACAAGGGAAATATTCAAATAAACTTTGTAAAGGGGCACACAAAGTATGCCCCTTAAAACCACTTTACCGCATATGGCATATAGCTAACCCGCAAAAAAAGCAGGTGGGCGACAAGCAATTAACCGCACGTTTCCTAAGCAACACTGATGTTTTTGTGCTTACCACTGGCTCGCTCCGCGTAGAAAACGGATTCTCAGGTGCAAAGGCATACAATTAGCTAAACGACATTATCTCCCTAATATAATTTGTTGGATTATATAAAAACCATACATTTAATCGCATAAAGCAGTAATAATTTTATTAATATTATTATATCACAAAAAACGCAATTGTCAACATTTTTTTTATAATTTTTTGTGAACTTTTACTACAAAGTGTAATATCTATTAAGAAAATTACTCTATTGTTTCTTCTTCCTCAATATCTTCATTTTCATAAATCTCTTGAAGTTTATTAAGGAAAATTTCACCGATACGCTCAAACTCCTCATCATCAACAATGGTTGTAAGAATGTCTTCGCCGTTTTCCGTAATTAATTTGAGTATTGCCAATTCGTCCTCGCCGTCGGAATTAAGTAATTCCTCGTCACTTTTGTACGGACATAAAGCATAATAAACAGCACCGTCAATCTCTTCAACATCCAGTAACTCAAACTCTGCTTCGTTCCCGTCCTCGTCTTGCAAGGTGAATAATTCAAAATTTTCTTCCATTTTAAAGCTCCTTATTATAATATACCCTTTATCGAAAAAAATACTGTTAAATCAAACCGTGTAACCACATATTAAATTTTCCGAAACGGGTTTGTTTTTCAAAAGATGTTTTTTGCAGGTTTTGGGATATTTCTTTTACAGTTTCTAATTCCTCAGAATTAATTTCACAATCGGAAAACTTTGCCTTTAAAGCTATTTCTGTTGCGTCAAAGAAACGGTCAACTTCAACTTCCTTCGCAAAATCAATATAGTCTTTGTTACCTCGTTCTATACCCAAAAATTTCAATAAATCGGTGATATACAAATAGTGTATTAAAGCTTTTGTGTTGCTTTCTCCAAGAGCGTTATATTGTCCTTTGAGTTTAATTCTTCGCAATAAAATAAGCAAAATCGGTAACAAAATACTTATTGTGATTAATAAGATTGCAAAAAGGGTAGTTTTATTGATATTGAAATTTATTCCGCCTATGACTTTTGCATCGCTTGTTGTGGTGACAGTTGTGGAAATGTTGCTTTTGTTTGTAACACGAGTTGTGGAAGAGCCTTTGGTTGTTGAACCTGTCGGACGTCTTGTTCCTGTTCTTGAAACGGTTGTTGTAACAGGTTTTGTTTCAACAGGCGGATTTTCCGCATAAACAAGATTTTCCGAATATCCCGGGGTAAATTCAACAGGAACCCAACCCTCATTGTCAACAAAAATTTCTACCCAAGCGTGGAAACGAGTGTCATTTATGGTAAATGTTTTTCGTTGACTGTAATTTGTAGATTTTGAAGTATCGGTTGAATTTTGGTAGTCAGAGGGGACAATAACCAGTCCCTCGCAATATCTTGCAGGAATATCTACCATTCTGCAGAGTATTAAACCGGCAGAGGCAAAATATGTGCAAGAACCCCTTTTCTGATTGAATAAGAAATACTCAACAAAATCTTCGCCTTTCGGAGTTATGCCCACATCAAGGGAATACGGTCTGTCAGTTTGAAGAATTTCTCGTATTATATCTATTTTATAAGCTGTGGTTAGCTCCACCTCTTCCCGTATCTGAAATTCAGAGGCAACTCCTCCCGATATAGTCCTCGTAACACTGTTTTCAACATCAGTTTTTCGGCGGATATTATTCATTGCTGAACTATCGGGCAATTGAAGATAATATTCTTCAACGAATTCACGGTATTTTTCATTTGCTACAGTTAGATCGGAATTTTTTGCAGATTCACCCGGATTAAGTGATGCAAAAGAGTCTAAACCGTAAGACCTTTTGACATATTGATAAAAATTCATATTATAATCAGCTGTATCGGGGGATTTAAAAGTAGTATCTTTAACGGGTGTATAATCGTCTTCGCTCTTTTTTATAAAATTAGGCAAATATGCACTATGTTCACCTTTAAGCAAAGAATGATATTTCAGATAAACTTCATTTTCCGACAAATAGGTTTTGTCAATGGGATTATCAGATTTTTTATAATATTCCTCAAAAAAATATTGAGGGGCAATTTCCAAATCAGGCATTTCGTCATATGCACTTTTAGGTAATGAAGTAAATCCTGTGCCGTCATAGTTTACACCTACCCATTGTTTGAGATAGATAGGAGTTGTAAATTCACTTGTTGTAATCTCTGCAACAGGGATATTACTATATGAAAGAGAGGCGTTTTTACCCAATTCACCGTGATTAGAGGTGTCAATATATCCTAAATCTTGATTTTTTAACGCATCAATAAAATTTTTAAGACTGCCCGATAAATCGTTGACATCAAACAAAGAGGTTGCGTCAATAAAGTTAGAACGGAGCTGTTTTACTCTGTCCGGGCGTTCATAATCGGAAACATTAACATAGAGCGAAGAAAACATTACTATTACAAAAACTGTTAATGCTGTTACGGCACTTGCTCTTGCAACAACATTTACCTTAAAATTACTTTTTGCAAAAAAGGCATCACCTATACGGATAAAGTTAGATTTATCAGTACTGTTGTAAGCATAATATCCCGCTGTTTGCATTACATAAGTAACAGCTATGTGAATAATAACCATTGTAAGCCAAAAATAATTAATGTCTTTCTCATAAAACATACCTATGATAAAAAACGGTAAAACTAACAACATTTCGCATATGACATTGGGGTGAAAAACCGTGTTAAAGCATACTATTAAACCGCTGAAAAATATGCAGAAACAAATTAAATGATTAATAGAATAATATTCACCTTTGCCGCTTCCTGTAACAACTTCCGAAAGTTCAGCTACACCGTCAATAAGATTGGAAAAATCATAGCGTAAAATCAACAAAAAGATTATACCGATAGGGATAAGTGCAAAGAGAGCTTTTTTGTTGCTCAGAAAAATAATCGAGAAAACAGAAAGTGAAAAAATCGTAACCGCAAAGACCCCCAAGGAACTGTGAGGGATATTAAAAAAGCTGTCAAACAGTCGAAAAGTTGCATACATACCCAAAAAAGCATTGAGTATTGCAAAAATGCGTTTGGAAATGAAGTCGTTTGCGGTGCTGTTTGTAGAATAACTTATATTATTACCTAAAAATATCCCATTAGGATAAGTTTCGGCGATTTCCTTGTTTTTCAAAATATAATTGCCTCCAGAGAACTGCTTATGGCTGCAGGATTGATTGTGTAGAGGAAGTTATTTTCAATATTTGAATTTATTGCTAAGATAGATTTTTTGTAAGTGTTTTCAATATTATCTAAGAAATTAACGGTTTCTTCGGTTGCATTTTCACAGATATATATAACGTGTGAAAAAATATTATAAGCATTGTTTTCGATAAATTTTTCGGCAAGTCCAGAAGAGTTAAATTTCGCTATAAAAATTTCACTTAAAAACGTTAAATCATTTTCGGATATAATCTCTAATTCCTCATAACTACCGGCAAAATAGCATACTTTTAATGTTTTTTCGTTAGCGATAAGGAAATAAGCAATATCATACAGTGTTTCAAGAAGAGTATCAATCGAAGTCATAGAACTATCGGTATTAAAATCAAAGAGAAGAGCATATCCGGCAGAAATACTTTGACTGTATTCTTTTATGATAGTTCTGTCTTCTTTAACCGTTAATTTCCAATGTATTTTATTCAGTTTATCCCCTTCCACGTAATCTCTTAAGTCGAAAATTTGTGAAGGGTCATCACCTTTTTCGTATTCGGAAAGTTTTTCGCTTTCATTTTCGATATCGGTACTCTCGATTAATGAATTTAAATCGGAAACAGCGGGGATGATTTTATTTGAAACACTGACAGATAATTTTTTGCTGACACTGAAAAAGCGAACGTAGTCATAGAAACGGACTTCACACAGAGTAACTGTAAAAATACCACAATGTTCAGAACCGACAGTACAGTTGAGTTGTTGGGTTGTTTTGGCTTTTATAGGTATTTCAAAACTCTCGTATGTTTCAAAGTCAGAGAATATATTTGTATATTTAAGAATAAATATGGCTCTTGAAACAGGGAAATGAGTAGGGTTGTCTATAGTTAAAATCACAGAAAAAGGAGAACCTTTAAGTTCATATTTAGAGCTTAAATTAAGTCCGAAAGTGACATTGCGTTTTAATATTTTTAATATAAGAAAAAATAACAGAGGCATTAAGGCAATGAACACCAATAAAACCAAAGCAAAGTCGCCTATATACATTACATAGAATATTACGGCGAAAAATAAAAGAAACAAGTATTGAATGATTTTGGTAATATTACGTTCTTTTCTTATGCCTTTGGTTTTTTTCAGCTTTTCTTTGTTAAGACGAACGTTTGATATGGCTATTAAAATAAAAAACGGTACAGATATTACGGTGTAGATTAATCCCCAAATTTCGTAAAAATATTTATTAAGAGCAATTAAAATGAAAATAAATCCCAGAGCTGCACAAGAAGTGATAATCTTTCCGATTACGGGCTTTGCTTTTTTTAATAGATGACGGCAGATATGGTAGATATATATACAGGAAAAAAGACAAGTGCCTATAAGAAAAAGGTCATTGATAAACTTGTTGTTTATCTCTGTAACATAGTTGACAACGCAAAACAAAATTGTAAGCATTGCCAGTAATATGTGAATCATACTTTTGCCTCTAATTGAGGAACAGGGGTAGCCTTGATAATATCACGCAAAAGGCTTGCAGCCGAGGTATTAGAAGTTTTTGCTCTTGAAGATATTATTATTCTGTGTTTGCAAACATCTGTAAACACAAAAGAAACGTCAGAGGGAATAACATAATCTCTGTTATTAATACAAGCAACAGCTTTTGCCATATTTGTAACAGCAATACTGCCTCTGGGGCTTACACCTAATTTTATATACTGACTGTTTCTAGTTGCCAATACAAGTTTTGCAATGTAATGATAAATATCATCATCAATATAGACTTTTTCAGACATATCTTGCAATTCCAAAAGCCCGTTCATATCTATAACAGTTTTAATTGTTTCGAGAGGTACTGCGTTATGTTTGGATTTAAGCATAACAACCTCGCTTGCATAATCTGGGTATCCCATAGAAAGTTGCAACATAAACCTGTCCAATTGACTTTCGGGCAACATATGTGTTCCGATTGAACCGATAGGATTTTGTGTTGCGATAACAGTATATGGTTTAGGTAATTCTCTTGTAACACCGTCAACGGTAATATTACCTTCTTCCATAAGCTCAAGCAAAGCCGATTGTGTTTTAGAAGAGGTACGATTAATCTCGTCTGCCAAAAAAAGGTTGCAAAAAGCAGCTCCCGGTTTATAATCAAATGTATTCAGCTCACGGTTATATATATTAAATCCCGTTACATCTGTGGGAAGAACATCAGGTGTAAATTGCAGTCTGTTATATCCCAAACCCAAAGCCTTTGAAAATGATAATGCCAATGTAGTTTTTCCCACTCCGGGAATATCGTCAAGTAAAATATGTCCGCCGGCAATTATGCCCAATAATACTTTTATTATAATCGTATCTTTACCGATTATTGTTTTTTTAATCTCGTCTTGAACAGCACTTGCTATCGAATTTGCATTTAACATTTGTAACTCCTTTATCTTTTGCACAGCTATCTTAGATTGTAACATAAATCTATTTATTTGTAAAGCAAAAACATTTTTAATTTAAACAAGCACAATATACACAAAAAAACAGTTGAAAATTTATTTATTATTCACAAAGTTAAAACTTTAATCACATTTTACTTGACATCTTCTTCTCTTCGACATATAATATTAAAACTGTTTACACGCAAACACTAAATTTCTTAAAAACGGCGGTATAGCTCAGTTGGCTAGAGCAATCGGTTCATACCCGGTGTGTCGTTGGTTCAAATCCAATTACCGCTATACTGTTATCACTTCTTTATTTATTTCAAGGCCCGTTGGTCAAGCGGTTAAGACACCGCCCTTTCACGGCGGAATCATGGGTTCGATTCCCGTACGGGTCAATTGCAAACAGTATAAATATAAAAGTCCTTTAAGGGCTTTTTTTGTTTCACAGGGAGTTTTTTTATGTTTAAAAGAATTTTTATTTTAACAATTGTAATTTTTTCTATATTCCTTTTCGGCTGTCAATCAAAAAAACAAACCCCAACAACACCTGCTGTAACAATCGAACACATTAAAGGCACGTTTGATTTTGACACAGTTCTTGCTAATACAACAATTAACAATCGCCAAATTTCGTCCAATAGTAAATTTAAGGATTTGGGAAATGGTTTTACTCTTGGTGATTGTTTTCTAGACCTTGGAGAATTTCCTGAATATGATAGAGATACCAAATTTTATAATTTATTATATTCTAAAGAAAAAGTTGGTAGTATAGAAATTGATTTAAACGAAAAAATTTTTGAGCTTCGACTTGAAGATAATATAAGTTATATATATGATATGAACTTTAATTTATGCAGCATAAATTTCGATTCCGATTTACAAGATATCATAGATGTCTTCGGGGTGTCAGATTATAATGATGGAAATGATTTTTTACGTTATGGTAAAAAGGAAAGTTCAAATATTGCATTTCGTTTTATGAATTATGAATTATACGCAATCGAAATAAATATTGTAGGAGATATAACAAATGAATAAAAGGAAATTTTTTATTTTAACAGTTATTGTTTTTTCTATATTCCTTTTCGGCTGTCAATCAAAAAAACAAACCTCAACAACACCTGCTGTAACTGTTGAACACGTTAAAGGCACGTTTGATTTTGATACAGTTCTTGCCAATACAACAATCAACAATCGTCGAATTTCATCTAATAGTAAATTTAAGGATTTGGGAAAAGAGTTTACTTTGGGCAATTGTTACTTTGAAGAAAACAACAAATTTTATATTCTTCACTATGAAAAAGAAGATATTGGTGGAATAATTCTTGATAAATCTGAAAAAATTTTGTATATCCGTATTGAAAATGATTTTGAACATATATATGGTACAAATTTTGATTTATGCGGAATAAATTTTGATTCAAATTTAAAAGATGTTTTAGAAAAATTTGGAGAACCAAGTGATTCAAATTCAAAAAAAGATATATTACGATATGGAGGTGAAAAAAGTGATAGTGGACCAAATATAATGTTTGCGTTTTCTACCGATTATTATTTGTATGCAATTGAAATTAATATGATAGGAGAGGTTTTAAAATGAACAAAAAATCAATATAATATTTTTTACCATTTTTTCAAAAGTATATTATCAGAAAATAATCTAATAATATCACTATGAACTAATTAAAAATTTAGTTCAGGAAACGAGGTGTAAAATATGTGGGATAAACTCGCATTGATACTTTTGATAATCGGCGGTCTTAACTGGGGTCTTGTGGGAATGTTTGAATTTGACCTCATTGCAAGACTTTTCGGTGGTTCGGACAGTGCATTAAGCAGAATAGTTTATATCTTAACTGCAATTTCAGCTATCTGGGGTATTACTATGCTTTTCCGTAATCACGCTGTGGACGACTCTCGCTCCTCTTCACATAGGCGTGTTGAAAGTCACAGCTAATAAGGTAAATAGAAACTTTTTGTAATTTTTTAAAAGCCTCCCCCATAAAGGAGGCTTTTTTATCATTATTTTCATTTTATTTGTATATAATATAGCAAGTCCGTGAGATTAATGAAAAACATATGGGTTTTATATGTCACATTTCTGATATTTCAATGAACAACGGAAATTTTATTGACAATGATTTTTGTTAGTGATAAACTTTTGTTAAATTAAATGAAATAATGATTAGGAGAAAATTATGATATTAAAAAGAATTACAGCATTGTTCTGTGCATTAACTATGGGAGTTACAATGACTGCCTGCAGTCCGAAAATTAAACCTGTTAAGTCCCCCGACGATTTTGACGGTGCAAAAATTGCAGTTCAATCCTCTACTACATCTTCCGCTCTTATCAACGAAATGAAAAACACTATGAAGATTGACGTTTCGGAATATGACAGCATATCAAAATGTTTTGACAAATTGAAAAAAGGCAAAGTTGATGCAGTATATGTTGACAGTGTTGTTGCGGCATATTACACCGATAAAAGTGAAGATTATAAGCAAGCTTGGATTTCAGACGAAGAAGAACCGTTAGGTATTTGTATGCGTAAAGACAGCGAAGAACTGGCAGAGGCGGTTAATGCGGCACTTGATGTTCTCTTTTTTGAGGGGTCTATGGATATAATCGGAAGAAAATATTTCGGTGAAGATTATATTCCTGCGAGAAATGTAGAGGGTCTTAAAACTTTCCCCGACTATTCCGTTCCGAACGGTGTGTTCAAAGTCGGTGTTCAAATGGGGTATCCTCCTATGGAATATGAAAAAGACGGACAATACACAGGTTTTGATATTGAAATTGCAACAGAGATTGCTACTCTTTTAAACGGTGAAGTAGAATTTGTCACCGTTTCGCAAAAAGATATATACAACAAACTTGACAGCGGTGAATATGATGCAATAATATCTTCCGTTTCAATCACCCCCGAAAGACAGGAAAAATATTTATTCAGCGAACCCTATGCCGCCAACGCTCAATCTATTGTGGTTCTTATTTAGTATCTGCCGCCTTTAGAGTAATACACCTCTCGAAGTTCCGTAGTTGTTGTGTTTGTTGGCAGTTTAGCTGACATCGTCACGACAGGTGTGTTAGTTGGGTGATTTAACCTAATTGTTATAATCGTTTCTACAAAAAAATATTAAATATCTGATATAGTAAGCTTGAAAAAAGCACCCAAACGGGTGCTTTTTTCATATCCAGTTAAACCAAAGCCTGAAGATTGCTAACTACCACAAGTGATAGGGAACTTCGAGAGGTGCAAAACACAGAAACGATTAGAAAACTAAATAAGTTAAACCAAAGCCTAAAGACTGCCAACTGCAAAAAGAAGTAGGGAACTTCGAGAGTTGTAAAACTCTAAAACAAGTAGAAAACTAAAATAGAAAACTAAAAAGAGAATACATAAAATATTGTAAAAGAGTTATAATATAGGTGTAAGATATATATAAACTTAACAAAGGAGATAAATTCTAATATGAAAGCCACCGGCATTGTAAGAAGAATAGACGACTTAGGTCGTGTTGTTATACCCAAGGAAATCAGACGTACTATGCGTATTCGAGAGAGTGACCCTCTGGAGATATATACTAATAATGAGGGAGAAGTAATATTTAAGAAATATTCGGCTATATCCGAGATATATGAAAATGCGGCACAAGTTGCGGATATTATAGCGAAATTGTCGGGCTGTCCTGTTGTAGTATTTGACCGTGACCACGTTGTTGCAGTTGCGGGAGCTCAAAAAAAGGAATATATGGAGCGACGTGTTTCTGTTCAAATGGAAGACCTTATGACAAACCGTAAACAGTTTTTTGCAAAAACAAAAGATGATGTTTTTAACTCAATTGAGGGTATAAATAAGAATTCTTTAGCTGCGTTACCGATTATTTCTGCCGGAGATATTGCAGGTGCTGTTACGTTTCTTGCAACAGAAGAAAATCAGGTTACAAACGATTTGCAAATGGCGTTGATAACTGCTGCGGCACAGTTTTTGGGTAAGCAAATAGAGGGATAGAAAAAAAC
>JAISIJ010000114.1 GCA_031262245.1 Oscillospiraceae bacterium
ATGAAATTGGTGAATAAGGGGTTTGAGGATTTTTTATTACCGTTGTTTAAGATAGAAAATGCACCTGATGTGTATGAAAAACGAATGTGTTTGCCGATAAGGGGTAAATGGAAACGAAAGAAAATTCGTGTTCATGAGGAAGTAGAAGAGTTGTTGAAAATCGGCAGAGAAGAGCAAAAATTTAAGATTTTCAAAGATTATTTATTGCAACATAATATACATATTCAGGTAGATAATCTCGGCAAGCCTTGGGGCGAGAATAAATATTACATATTTTACTTAGGAAGATAAATACATAAAAAATAGAAATGAGAGGTACTTTATACGATGATAATTCATAAAAAAATGCTGTGTTTTGCCACAGCTTGTTCTTTGTTAGTGGGGGTAACTTTTAACGTTACGGCGGATAGTAAAGAAAGGGTGAAATAAATAATGGTTACAGTAAAAACATTTTTAGAAAAATTGGTAGAAAAAGGCGAAGTTTCTGATACACGAGGGGTTCAGCTTAAAAAAGAAGGAACTGACGAGGTTGTGATGTATATGCGAATTTCCTCGTTGCTCGATTCGGGTTCGGAAGTATAGTATGTGCAAAACGTCTAAATTATTGACATTTAGACGTTTCTTTTTTATTTATTATTTATTTTATTGACAAATTTTAATTATACATTCATTTTGCAAATATAAATAAATTAAAAAATAAAAAGTATAATTTAAAATGATACTTCTTTATTTGTTGTTACTTCAAGCACCCATAATACTGTGCAGTCGGAATAGTCATATAAACTTTTTCATCACGAATGTCAATATTGGTTCCGAACATTTGACCTTCTCTACATATAAGAGTTTGTATTTTTATAACTTCTCCTATATTTGGAATTAAGTATTTTTGTAAAACTCCCGGAACAACCTTAAACATTCTGCCATCAGGGGCAATTATATTCGGAATATACCCATCAGGCATAATCAAACTATCAATTTGTAAGGTTTGTCCTTGAATATCTGCTACGAACCCATAATTTGTCTGTTGTCCCGTAAAATGTAAACACGCTTTTTCCATATTGAAAACTCCATTCATTATTTTTTTAATGAGAATAATAGTTTATTCTGTGTTTTAATTATAATTTTTAACTGATAGTATTATACTGTTTTTTATGATTTTTGTCAATATAATTTAACAGTATAATTAGTTATTTGTGCGTTTAGCACAAATAACTACTCCCGAGGGAGTAGTTTGATACATTTAATGTAAATTAATATTGACAGATAATTTTGCAAGACACAAAGAGATATGCCATAATAAAGATATAAAAAGTGAGATGAAAAAATGGCATATTCTAAAGATTTGAGAGACAAAATTTTAAAGCAAATGTTAGTAGCGGTTGTAGTTTTGGCGGTTACTTTTTGTATGCTGATGTTATGTAGTGCTGATTTCCGTGAAAAAATCATATCCTTTTTTGAAAAACGGAATGGTGGGTATGTTTCGTATACTACTACAAAACTTCTTAATCCGGAAGATTTCATAAAAAAAGATTTCGAGTTGGGGTATGTGCCTGAGGGGTTGGAGTTGACAAGCATACAGTATCACAATAATTCTACAATGCTGTGGTATACGTTGCCCAATGAATACAGCGGTACTGGGGTTATTTCGGCAAATTCGCTTAGTAAGTATATAAGTGTTCAGTTTGGTGTTGCGGATGATGTTCCGATTGATATTGATAATGAGCATTGTATAATTTACAAGCGTGAGTATAACGGTATTGAGTACACTATTCACGAAACCGATGAGCCCTCGATGGCAAATATTATTCTGTTCGTTAAAGAGGATTATTATTTTATCCTCCGAGCACCGTTTGCAATGGGCATTGAGGAGTTGTATGAAACTGCTAAAAATACCATTGCCGTGCCGTTTACTGATAAGGAACTTTATTAATCTGAAAACAGCGTAAATGAGCGTTTCGCCAAAATCAAGGAAAGAAAGTTTGAGTTTACTTATCTGCCTGAGGGGGTTGAACTTAGAGATACGGAGGTTTTGGGGGATAATGCTGGAACTGTTGGGATGATGTATTTTGATGAATCAAAGGGATACGATGTGCTTACCCTTATGTATAATAAAGCGGATGGTTTAGGTTTGAATATCGACTATGAAAATTGTGATGCACAGGGAGTTACAACGCAGTTAATAGACGGTGTTTGTTATTTTCTATTTGCTTCTAAACTTCAAGGGGATGTGCCAGATAAAATGATTGCTTGGGGTGATTCCACTTATGAATTTTTACTTAGGTATGACGCAAATATTTCTTTTGATGAGGTAGTTAAGGTTGCTGAGGGCTTGAAAGAGATTAAATGATTTTAGTAACATAATAATTTCGTTAGATTGTTGCGTAGACAGAACGCTTCTTAATGTAAAACAAAATTTATTTTAAGGAGCGTTTTAGTATGGTAAAGAAACTTTTGGCATTTTTTATGTGCTTGGTGTGTATGGTGGGGTTAGCGGTGCCTGTTAGTGCAGAGCAGGGTTTTGTTACGTTTGGGGCGGAAACAATTAACCTCAGTGTTGATTTAAACCGTTCAGGTAATATTATTACTTACACAGGAAGTGCGAGTGGTATTGATATTATCGGAATGAGTGTAACTTTAAAATTATACAGAAACGATATTCTTGTTGATAGCACTTCAAGAAGCTTAACAGGCTCAACGGGGTATATATCAGATACGTTTAGCACAAGTGTATCCGGCATATATACTGTAAAATTACAAGGCAATGTTGTGTTAAGCACAGGTTCAGAGAGTATATACAAAACTAAAATGAAATCTCTAT
>JAISIJ010000126.1 GCA_031262245.1 Oscillospiraceae bacterium
AAAAATAACAAATATCTAACCTCGTCCGCTTAACAAATCCAAAAAACACTTTCCCTACCTCTAAAAATAACAAATATCTAACCCAGTACACTTAAAAAATCCCCTTTGAAAAAGGGGATTTTTATATACAGTCAAACCACGTCAACTAAACCGCCAACTATGAAAAGAATTACGGAACTTCGATAATTGCTGTTTCCTACAACTTATAGAGAACTAAGGAATCATAATTTTTTGTTTGAGTGGGAAAATCATCTCGGGGACAACGGAGAGGGAGTTGTAGCCGCGAGATAGGAAATAGTCGGTGAGGGTGAGGTTTGCGGCAAGCTCACCGCAAATACTAAGCTCTATTGCGTTGGCTTTGGCACTTACCGCTACCATATCAAGCATACGCTTGATTGCCGTGTGTTTTGCGTTGTAATAGGGTTCGACAAATTGATTTTGACGGTCGATGGCAAGGGTGTATTGAGTTAAATCATTTGTGCCGACACTGAAAAAATCAACTCTTGCTGCCAGTAAATCGGAAATCATAACGGCTGCAGGGGTTTCAATCATAACGCCGACTTTATAATCGCCGATTTCTATTCCCTTTGAATGGAAATTATCTTCAATATCATTGAGGATTTTATAAACTTTTTCAACTTCTTCAACAGAAATAATCAGAGGTAAAAGAATTTTTAAATTGCCGTAAAGAGAGGCACGAAGCAGTGCTTTGAGTTGTGTAATGAGAATGTTTGAACGATTAAGACCGAAACGTATTCCCCTTAAACCCAAAGCAGGATTTTTTTCCTCGGGCATACGCAGATATTCCGTTGCTTTATCCGCACCTAAATCAAATGTGCGAATTGTAACGGGTTTGTCCCCCATTTTCATAAGGACTTTTTTATATATCTCAAATTGTTCATTTTCGGTCGGGAAACGCTCTTTTGCCAAAAAGAAAAATTCTGTTCTGAAAAGACCTATACCCTCGGCATCGTTTGAGAGTGCAATATCAACATCATTAAGGCTGTTAATATTTGCAAGGAGATTAATGGTTTTACCTTGAGGGGATACTGTTTTTTTACCCCTAAGCTCTTTGTAAATTTCTTTCTGTTTTAAGTCACGCTGAAGTCTGTTTTGGGCAACTTCCAAAACTTCCTCGCTGGGGTCGATATAGACACAATTGTGATAACAGTCAACAATTGCTAATTTTCCCGTAAGATTTTCGTTTAATTCAATATCCGTTTTGATTAAAGCCGGCAGACCCATAGTTTTTGCAATAATTGCCGTATGAGAGTTTACAGAGCCGTTAATAGTAACAATGGAGAGGACTTTCTCCCTCGTCAGTTTATATGTTTCCGTCGGGGAAAGGTCGTCTGTGATTAAAACAACAGGTTCATCGGAGTGAATAACGTTGACAATACCGCCGTTTAACGCATTAATAATCTTCTCGCTGACATCGGATATATCAGCGGCACGTTCACGCATATAAGTATTATCCATCATTTTGAAAATTAACGCCATACTATCGGCAACTTTTGCCACTGCATATTGTGCATTGACCTTTTGACTGCGTATCATACTCTCAATAGCAGTATTGTAGTTATCGTCTTGAGCTACCATTTGTTGTATCAGAAATATCGACGCAGTTGCTTTACCTACGGTGTGTATGGATTTTTCATACAACTCTTGTAAATTAACAATGACTTCGGTTCGAGCCTCTTTGTATCGGGCAATTTCAGTTTCAACATCAACAATTCTTTCGTCGCAAACATCATTGTTCATTCTGTTGTACACAAAAATTTTTCCGATAGAAATACCTTCCATAACAGGTTTACCGTATTTAATTTGCATTAACTAACCTCCTTTCAAAGAAGAAGTCGTGAAATTCACAAATCACTATGATCATAAACTGTAAAACATAAAATTATCTTAAAATTATAGAATAGTACAGTTTTTATGTAAATATTTTGTATAATTTTCCTATAAAACAAAAGAAAATGTCGAAAAATCTTTTTGAATTTTTCTTCCCGATAACTGTTTTTCATAATATGTATGTAATTCACTTACTATGCTCGCTAATCTGTCTTATGTAGCCACACTTTCTCCTATGCCGCACACCTTATCCCATATGTTGCACACCCATATCCCCTGTTGCACCACCTATCACCCCGGTGAATACAAATCTTGCGGCAGTTTCGGCGGCAAACTCCAGAGCGGATTTTAAATCCTTGTTTTTGAGATAGTCAGCGACAAAAGCGGCAAGGAGAGTATCTCCCGCACCCACAGCCGACAGTACCCTACCCTTTGCGGCAGGAACATAGAAATAAGTATCACGATTGACCAAAACAGCACCTTTTTCCCCCATTGAAACAAGGACGTTTTCGGTTGTTTCCAAGAGTTTTACGGCATATGTTACTGTTTCGTCAAGTGTATTGATTTTGCGGTTAAAAAGCTCCTCTAACTCGAAAATATTAGGTTTGATTAAAAAATGTTTCATTTCCAAAGCAGAGGACAAAGCTTTACCGCTTGTATCTGTTATTACAAAGCGAGCGGCGGTTGCTTTTGCAAAATCCCTGTAAAAAGTAAACGGTAAATTTTTCGGCAAAGAACCGCACATAATAAGCATATCATTTTCTGTGATTTTCTTTGCTTTTTCAAAAAGCTGTGTTAATTTTTCCTTTGGAATTTCAGCACCCAAGCCGTTAATTTCAGTTTCGGTATCGGAATCTTTCAACTTTACGTTAATACGAGTATTTTGTTCAAGTGTTATAAAATCTGTGTTAAATTCACACCCCTTTGTGATAACTTCTCCCGTAAAACCGCCGACAAATCCCAAAGCAACAGTTTCTAACCCTAATTTTGAGAGTACTCTTGAAACATTCAGCCCTTTACCGCCGATTTTGAGTTCAGCAGAAACAGCACGATTGACTGTTCCCTGAATTAAATTTTCTGTTTCAATATAATAATCCAAAGCCGGATTAAGAGTAAGTGTATATATCATATTATGCCTTTTATGTATGGATAAATTAACAAATGAACCAAATTTTATAAATAAATCTTTGAAAAAAGTCAAATATCTATAATTTATTGTGATTATAGCATATAAAAAAATGTCTGTCAAATATTTTCACGAAAATTTTTCGTAAATTAAAGTGAATAAAACGTATAAGTTTATAAAATTTTTATGAACATTGTATAAATATAATTTTTTTGTTTATAATATAGCTGTAAGATTAATTCTTACTAAAATACTTTGATTAACAGAGGTTGAATTATGTCTAAGAAATCTCCTACAAAACCTAACACTTCTCAAACTCCCTCAAGAGAACCTTCTGACGAAGAGTAGTAATTTTTCGTAAAAAACAGAGGTTTGGTAATATCCTGTTTGGATAATTAAAACAGTTCTGTATTCACAGAGCTGTTTTTCTTTTTTAGTTTTCTACTCGTTTTAGAGTATTACACCTCTCGAAGTTCACTACTTCTTGTGGCAGTTGGCACTTTTTAGGCTTTGGTTTAACTGTATGTAAAAAATGCCCTTTTTTCAAAGGGCATTTTTTAAGTGTACGGGGTTAGATATTTGTTATTTTGAAAGAAGAAAGAAATTTTTGTATTTATACTGTACTTGCCGTCTACGATAACAAATATCTGACACAGTAAGCTTAAAAAATCCCCTTTGAAAAAGGGGATTTTTCACATACAGTTAAACCAATGTCAACTAAACTGCCAACTATGAAAAAAAGTAGGGAACTTCGAGAGGTGTGTAACTCAGGAACTATTAGAAAACCAAAACTATTCTTTTACACCGCCTAAAGCAACACCTTCAATAATAAAACGTGAAAGGATAACGTAGGCTATGATAAGAGGGAGGATTGATATAGCAATAACTGCCGCTTGTGCACCACGTTCTTGAACATTATCATTTGAAATAACCTTCGTAATCATCATTGGCATTGTACTTTTATCTCCCCAAAATTTACTGGATGTTGTGGAAGAAGAAAGTATCATATTAGGAGTATAATAGTTGTTCCAGTTTGTAACAAATGCAAAGATTGTTTGAACCGCAATAGCAGGTTTAAGCATCGGCATACCAATAGTCAAGAAAGTTCTGAACTCACTACAACCATCAATACGCGCCGCCTCTATGATATCAAAGGGGAAAGTCGCTTTCATATTTTGACACATAAAGAATACGACAGCAGGTGCAGCAATAGCCGGAATAATCAACGGCCAGTAAGTACCTGTCAACTTCATACCGAAAAAGTTCATCATAAATCTGATAAAACCAACACCCATTACTTGGGTCGGAACCATCATTACCGCAACGATAAAAGTAAAAGCAGAATCTTTGATTTTAAAATCATAAACGCAAAGCCCATAAGCAGTTAAGCAAGAGAAGAAAATTGTCAAAACTGTTGAGGCACCTGCAATTACAAAGGAGTTTCTGAAACCACGAAAAGCATCAAACAAAAGCCTTTTTTTAGCAATATCGAAGTTATCCACAAAATCCATACCGGGTAAAAACGAAAGGGCACTATTAATAATATCCTGATTAGAACGTGTTGCATTGATACACATAAGATAAATCGGCATTAAACAAATCAATGTCAGAAGAACCAAAACAAGCATTACCAGTGCAGACTTAATAAAAATTTTCATCCTATAGGAGCTGCTTTGCGGTTGGTCATAAGTGTCACGCATTTTACTCATAATCCACTATACCCTCCTAATGTTGATTTTTGTTGTTTAATTTTTTGTTGCTGAATAAGACGTTTTATCTGTTTTTTCTTAGCAATAGCATCCTTATCACGATTGATATAGAACGCAATCGCACCTAATACAGACGTGATTACAAAAAGAATTACCGAGGCGGCACCCGCAAAACCAAGGGCAATACTTGCTTTATCACCATTAAATTTCTGGTAAATAAATATCGCAATTGTTTTCAAATTCGGGTTAACATTGCTAATAGCCGCACCACTACGATAAAGTAATGGGATATCGAACATTTGCAATCCGCCTATCATAGACGTTACGAGGGTATAAAGCATAATCGGACGCAAGAGAGGAAGTGTAATATGACGGAAAACTTGGAAAGACGATGCACCGTCAATATCTGCAGCCTCAAAGAGCGAGCCGTTAATTCCCATAATACCGGACATAAGCATAAGCATAGTATTACCAAACCAAAGCCAAGTTTGGATAAACATAACAGAGGCACGAGGTAACCAAGGTTGCAAATCGGAAATATTCTGAATAAAGGAGAATGGTCGGTCAAGAGCCACATCTTTACCGGCAATATCCATTAATACCATATTAATAGGACCGGGAAAACCATCAGCATCATTAAGTAAAACCTTAAAAAGTGCAGCAACAGAAGCAGCCGTAATAATATTAGGCAAATACATTACAACTTTAAAAAAGCCTTTTCCTGCAATTTTAATTTTTGAATCGGTAAACCAAACCGCCAACAATAAAGATAATAAAATCTGCGGTATGAAGTTACCAAACCAAAGTACACAAGTGTTGCCTAAAGCTGTCCAAAAAGCTGTACTTGTAGATGAGCGATTCCTGTCAATAAGAGTATTATCGCTGTTAAAAAGTAAATCGGTAATATTCTGAAGACCAATAAACTCATCGGTATACGACTTTGCGGGATTTCTGGAACCACCGGTTGCTATAGCAGTAGGGTCACTATTTCCGTAGAAAGCAATAATGAACGTCTGAATAAGCGGCCAGAGCTGAAATAAGATATACACGATGAAAAAAGGTAAAATAAAATAATACCCATACCGTGCATAGCTGATAGACTTAATTCGTCTTGCTGCATTTGAAGGCATTTTCTTCTCTCCTAAAATTTAGTTTTTGCGAGATATGTATGAAAAAATGTGAAATATGTATAAAGTGAAAAAAGTTTTGTAGAAAAAATTGTGAAAAGTCACAATTCAAGGGGCAAAAAAAATATAACTGCAAAGAAAAAATTTATACGTCCTAAAAGCAATGCCATTACACAACATAATCACTATATTAACACTTCTAACACGAAATTATCACAGAAAAAATATATGTATGTGTAGGGGAAAAATCCCCTACACAACAATGATAAATCAGAAAATAAACTTTAATTAGTTTACTGTAATAGCAGGAACATCTTCAGCAACTTTATTTTTGAAAGCATCAAGAGTAGCAGTTTCGTCAGCATAGTTACCGTTAGCATAGTCAGTAACAGCAGTCATAAAGTCAGCTTTGATAACAGAGTCATATCTTGTGATTTTCTTAGCATCCATTTTGATGTTAGCAGCAGCTTCAGAAAGGAGAGAGATATAATCTTGACCGCCGAAGTTAGCAGTAATGTCATCATTAGCAAGAGCTGTACCTTGAGCCATTACTTTCTTGTTGTTCATATATTCGCCTTTTGCTTTAGCGTAAGCTGCCATTGTTTCTTCATCAAGAGTTAAGTCATAGATAAAGTTTTTAGCATCAATACCGTTATCTGTAGCAGGGTTAACTATGAACCAAGTACCACCCCAAGAGAATGCTTGAGGACCTTGAACGATACCCCATTGACCGAATGTTGCACCTGTTTTACCGCCTGCAGCACCGATAACGATTGTGTCACCGAGACCCCAAGTAGAAACGAAGTAACCCATAACAGAATCATCTTGACCCATAGGCAACCAAGCGTCAGTCCATTGACCAACTTTTGTTACATAACCTTTATCAGCCCAATCTTTAGCCATTGTTAAGAATTTGAGTGATTGTGCATCGTCTGCAACGAGAGTTTCATCAACAACCCAAGCTTTGTCACGAGCGGGAGCGAACACTTGCCACATACCGCCCATTGTAGCAGCCATAGCTGTTTTTTCGCCGGATGCTTCGTAAACTTTAGCAGCGGTTTGACCCATTGTATCCCAGTCTTTTACGAGGTCTTGCATAGCTGCAGTATCGGTAACACCGAGGTAAGTTTCAGCGAGGTCTGTTCTGTAAGCGTAACCACCGGGACAAGCTTGCCAAGAAATACCACGAAGAGAGCCGTTAGCATCTTTACCGATTTCAAGAGTATAAGAATAAGCATTAGCCCAATCAGATTCAGCAAAACCCATTGTTGTGAAATCAGCAGATTTGCTGGTGTCGCCGATATAGTCAAGAGCGAAATCAGCTTCAGCTGCATAGATATCAATATCTTCGCCGGCAGAAAGCATATTATCATAAGTTTGTTTAGCATCAGCAGAGCCAACACCGAGGTTAATAAAGTTGATTGTAGCACCTGTATCTGTTGTAGCATCTTCAATTAAGCCAACGTTTACAGTAGCATCAGCAGCATCAACTTGGTCAACTTTACCAACGAAAGTAGCTAAGAGAGCAGGGAAGTCATTTGCGTTCCAAGAAACTATTGTGAATTCAGAACCGCCGGTACCGAGTGTAACTTTATCATCAGCAGGAGCACCAACTTGGGGAGCTTCAGAAGGGGGAGCTTCTGTGGTTTCAGCTTCGGGAGCATCGGTTGCTGTATCACCGCCTGCAGCATCGGTAGCAGCAGGAGCCGCTGTAGTTGTAGCGGGTTTTGTGGTGTCTTCTTCTTTTTTATCTCCGCAACCTGCAAAAGTTGTAGCAACAACTGTAAGAGCTGCAATAAGAGCAAGAGTTCTCTTTAAAGTTTTCATAGGGATATTTTCCTCCTTAGATTGTACTATATTAAAGTACTGGGTGATGTACACCCTTTTTATTAACGCAAGTCTGCGTCATTTACGCTGATTGCCATTTTGTAAGCAAAACAGCATTGCGTTCTTTTTTTAAATATATATAAATTTCAAGCAGAAATCTGCAAGAACTTTATAACAAAAATATTGTAACTGCTTGTATAATCGATATAATACAGTCAATACTATAAATATGGATTTGAGTTCTTTTATAATATATTTTTAATATGATAGTATTATATCTCGTCAATGTGAAAATTAAGTGTTAATTCGCTAAGAATTTAAGAATATTTTAAGGAAATTTTAATAGAAAATAGTAACAAAGTAGGTTTTTCTGTTTAATTTTCAAAGATAAGTGCATAAAATTGAAATGTTCAATCTAAGCCACTATATCCCCTACCCCATTCGCACCCTCAGCACCACCAAGCACCTGACAACTCACCCACAGTTTCGCCCTCAACTAACTTGCCCTTAACGGAAATAACTCGTTCGTCAGCGGGAATGTTTTCTTTAAACATACAACGTTGCAAAAGAAAAGCCGCACGCTGTCCCATTAAAATTGAATTCTGTTTATAAGTCGTAAGGTGAGGTTTAATCACTTCGGATATTTTTATACCGTCAAAACCTACAATCGAAATATCTTTCGGAATTTTCAAATTGAGAGCGGCAGTCGCATTGTAAGCACCCAAAGCCGCATAATCGTCAGGACAAATAATGCAAGTCAATTCCTTGTTATTTCTCAACAGACGCTTAACCGACTGTTCAACAAAATCGGGGTTATGATAACGACTTTCCTCAAGCAGAATTTCAACGCCCAACGTCTCCGCCGATTGCTTGAAAGAAGAAACTCGCATATCCGTAACTTGAGAGGGGTCACCGTATAGATAAATAATTTTGCGATGCCCTTTTTGATAACAGTATTGCATAATTTCCTGCATACCTTGAGAGTTGTCCGAAAGAACAGAACACAAACCGTCTTCCGAATAGTCAATAGACACAAGAGGTAAATCAGAATGTAACAATTCCTGTATTTGCAGTTCTTTAAAATCCGCACAGACAATCAAAACGCCGTCAACATTTCTGAACATACAGCGGTCATAACAGGACATTTCCTCTGTGCCGCCGATATGTGGTGAAATAAAAGTGACATCATAACCCAAACGCTCAATTTCCATTTTGAAACTGTTAAGCACAGAAGAGAAAAACTGGTGGGTCAAACCGCCGTGTGCTTTTTCCTCATAAACAACGCCCACATTAAGTGTTCTGTTTGTTTTCAAAAATCGAGCTTGCGAATTAGGATGATACCCCAGACGTTTAGCAGATTCCATAATCCTGCGTTTGGTCTTTTCGGAAACATCACTGTGATTATTAATAGCCTTGCTGACAGTGGCAATAGAAACATCGCAATCTTTCGCAATATCTTTTACTGTAGCCATTATTCACCTCAAAACATTTAAACAATAATCACAATTACTTTACAATTCTATCTTATAATTTGTATTTAGTCAATAATATTTTTTTTAATTTTAAATTAATTGTGCGTTTTTCACAAAACAACATACTTAAATTTGTTCAATATTATATGTTTTTGAGAAAATATTTGCAATTTATACTTTTTTTAGGCATATTTCTTAATAAAATTTTTTCGAAAATATTTTAAATTTTACTAAGAAATAGCCTAAAAAATCGCCCGCAAGTGTGAACCATTGGGCGATTTTTTAAAATTATAGGAGGTTAAAACTAAGTTTTTAATCTTTGTTTATTCCTAAATTAAATTAAGCTACGGGTAATGTGAATTTTTCGCCAACGAGGTAGTTAACTAAAGTTTCAACGTCTGCAAGAACGATAGTATTAGGAGATGTTTTTTGCTCAACGTTAGCATTCTTAGTTTGTTGCTCGTCTAATGTTGCTTTACCTGCAACTGCTTTGATAAGGAGTACACAGTCATTAGTTCTGCCAACTTTACCGTCGAGGTTTACGTCACCGTAAAGTGTTTCGCCGGGAGCAGGAGTTGTAACTGTAGTTGTTGTAGTATTTTTTGTTGTAGTTGTAGTAGCAATAGTTGTTGTGGAAGTTGTAGTTGTAACAATATCTTCGCCTACTATGATAGCACCGTTAACGAATGAAGCTTCGTAAGGTATTTTATCAACTTCATCTACAGTACCGGGACGTTGTCTTGTTGAAGAAACTTCGTTGATACCGATAGCTGTTACGTTTGAATAGAATTCAAGAGGAAGTGTACCTTTGCCAACTTCGTCCAAATCAATTCTGAGTCTTACATTAAGAACAGCTGTACCGTCTGCATATCCACCGGTACTACTTAAACCGAAACCGATAAATGCAGTATTCTCTGTGCCTGCAGCAAATGTGCCGTCAGTAATCTTATCAGCAGAAACTATTTGGTTAAGAGGTTGTTGAACATAAGAAACTTCAGTTGATGCTGCACCTTGCATAGCTACTACACCGGCAGGAACTTTAATCAACAAGCTTACTGATTCTACACCGGGGTCATTGTAAATTCTCAAAGGAACATTTACGGTAGCATCACCTGTGCCTTCGGGAATTGTAACTGTATCAAGTTCGAACCTAAGGTCATCGCCACCTGCACTGGGAGGAGGAGTTGTTGTTGTTGTTGTAACAGGTTTATTAGTTGTGGTTGTGACAACATCATTACCTACTGTGATAGAACCGTTTACGAATTCTGCCTCATAAGGGATTTTATCAACTTCGTCTACAGTACCGGGACGTTGTCTTGTTGAAGAAACTTCGTTGATACCTACAGCCGTTACGTTTGAATAGAAGTCAACAGGTAATACGCCTGTGCCTACTGTATCCAAATTAATTCTAAGTCTTAAATTAAGAACAGTTGTACCGTCTGCATATCCGCCGGTACTGCTTAAACCGAAACCGATAAATGCAGTATTTTCCGTGCCTGCAGCAAATGTGCCGTCAGCAATTTTATCTGCAGAAACTATTTGGTTAAGAGGTTGTTGAACATAAGAAACTTCACTTGATGCTGCGCCTTGCATAGCTGTTACGCCGGCAGGCACTTTAATCAACAAGCTTACTGATTCTACACCGGGGTCATTGTAAATCTTCAAAGGAACATTTACGGTTGCATCGCCTGTACCTGCAGGAACTACAACATCACCGAGTTCGAATCTAAGGTCATCGCCCGAGGGAGGTTCTTTAGTTGTTGTAGTTGTGGGGATGCCATTTGTTGTAGTTGTTGTGTTTGCGGTAGTTGTGGTAGCCCCGCCGCCGCCTGCTTCTACTTCGATAGTCATTGATTTCCAATCAAAAGTATCGGTTAATTTTGTACCGTCATTTTGTTGGATTAAACGTTGATTATCCCAGAAATCAACAGTATAAGTGCCAGGAGCAAGACCTTGAGGAAGAACTACATCGAATGTTCCGAAGAAAGAGTTCTTTTGGTTAGCAAGACCTGTAATGCCTTGTGCTGCCAAGTAAGAGTTTGTGCCTTTGGAAGGGTCGGTAGCAACGAGGTCACGGTCAGTATCTGTTATCATATTAACGAGGAGCATTTTAATAGCTTCACCGCGATAAACAGTAGGATTTGTTAAATCACCGTCATCTAAATACAGGGTTTCGCCGTCAAGTGAATCAGGGTAATCAACTTGCATACCGGGAGACATTTGTCCGTGAGTTGATTGAGCGTAATTAACTGTTTCGCCCCATACAGGGTCTTCAAAAGTGAATGAGAAAGCATTACCAAAAATGTGCAAATCATCACCTTCAAATACAACAGGAGAATTGAGTTGAATTGAAGGGTCGCTGGCTGTAATCGCCATAGAAGTTGACATATTACCGGGCGAGTTGTAGAGGTAAGTACCCGCGTGAATTGTAACATCTCCTGCAGCAATTTCGTCTGCTGAAACCTTTACGGTGTCGACACCTGCAGCGAAATAATCGCTTTCGGGAACAGCTTTAATACTTGCAATGCTGGAATCGGTATAAGCGGTGCGTCTTACAGGTTCTATAGCAACGGTGGGCTTTGTATAAGTGCCTGACTCGCCGACTGTAATGGCGACAACGGGAGTAAAGCTTGCAAACAACGCCGCAGACATTGCCAAAGATGTAAGAATGGCAGTGAATTTTTTGAACATCGTTATTCCTCCAAATCTGACATAGATAGTCAAATTTAATTACCTATATGTAAGTGTTGTTATTTTAGCATAGCAAGGCTTAAATTAATATACTTTTCTTTACTTCTTTATATATCTTTTTTTACTTCTTTTGTTTTGATTTTGCTATTGCATATATATAGTGTTTATAAAAGAAAATAATACTAAAAGTCTTTTTAAAGACTTTCAGTATTATTATTTTTGTTAAACGGTAGGGTAAACACTTACTTTTTTTCTGTCTTTACCATATCTTTCAAATTTAACGTTGCCGTCAGCCATTGCAAATAAAGTATCATCGTGACCGCGACCGACATTGTTACCCGGGTGGATATGTGTACCGCGTTGACGCACTATAATGTTACCTGCAAGTACAAACTGACCGTCTGCACGTTTAACTCCAAGACGTTTGGATTCGGAATCTCGACCGTTCTTAGTCGAGCCCATACCCTTCTTATGAGCCATTTATATTCAACACCTTTCTGATATCTGATAATTAATTAATAGCAGTAATTTCAACTTGAGTAAAAGCTTGGCGATGTCCTTGTTTTTTATGGGAAGAACCGATTTTTGATTTATAAGTGAAAACGGTAATTTTTTTACCTCTGCCGTTTTTCAGCACTTTTGCGGAAACGGTTGTGCCTGTATAGGGTGAGCCGACTGTTAATTTGTCGTCTTTATTAACGGCAACAACTTTGTCAAAAGTATAATCCGCACCCTCTTCAACACCTAATTTCTCAATTCTGATAATATCGCCCACTTGAACCTGTGATTGTTTGCCGCCTGTTTCAATAATAGCGTACATTTTTTTCTCCTTGTGAAGTCACACTATAATCGGTGCTATGCTTAAAAAACCGATTATAAGTGGTTTTTTATTATATATAATAGTATGACAGTTCTCGGGTTATC
>JAISIJ010000142.1 GCA_031262245.1 Oscillospiraceae bacterium
CTTTGCTGCTTTTTCCTTCTCCGTTAATACCTTTTTCGCCATTTTTCTACTCTCCTTTTTCTATGGTTCTTATTATACCATACTTCAGGAGTTTACACAATCTATTTTACAGGGTCATATTATCAGTGGTGGTAAAAAGAAGTACTATATAACATCACTCGCATATAAAGACGACGAAATCAAATATTATTCGCTTAATAAAGAAGCAATAGATTTTACAGTTAAGGGATGGGAAGACTTTGCTGTAATAGCACCGAAAGTGAATTTTTGGTCTATTAAGGACGAATTAAGCTATGCAGGCGAATACCCGCTTATTTCTATCGTCTTTTCAGTCAAATTATCATCGAACGCTTTTAAAACTGTAACATATGCTGAAAAGAAAATTCTGTACAAGGAACTTTGTAACAAACTTTATTTACTACAGTACATAGAGTTACACAAAGGCATCAAGGACGTTCTTCATAAATTCAATACAATATTTAATTTTGAAAACTTGAATAACGAAATGAAGAAAGAGATGGCGAAACACTTTATAATCGACAGTTATCCAAATCATCATCGGACGAATCAATAATTTAGCGTGCTTACCCACTATAAGTTTTGCGCATTGCCGGACTACCGGTTGCATATGAATTACACGCAGTTTTTTGCATAGCGGTGTAGCCTTATCGCTGTGACCGTTAAGATTGGGTTTTATAATTTATAGAATTTTATAATATTTAAAATAGAGGAGATTTAAAATGTTTGAAATGACAGGAAATAAGGCCGGTAAAAGTATAAACACAAATATATCTGACAAAGCAGCCGAAATAATAAAAGATTTTCGTATTAAAGAAAATGAAGCCCAAGAAATCATAAACACCAATATTGGAACTTTTGATAAGGATTTTGAGAAAGCTATTTCAGTAGTTCAGGATTTCAACGAATTAGATGCTGAAACTAAAAATTCTTTGATATCACTCCTTAATGACGGTAAAACTGCAACTCAAGAGAATAATGAGGAAAAAAAGAAAACTTGTCAAAGTATGTTTAACGGCTTTATTTTAGGAGCCAAGACCGCCGCCAAGGATGTGTTGCCGGCTTTAGCACAAATTGCTTCTGTAGCAACGTTTTTTGGACTTAAACCACAGTAACCGTAAAAAGGATTCATGATATGATTACCAAGCATAAATTCGAGAAGTATAAAAATTTTCGGGAACAAGCGTGGTGTCCTTTTTGCCACGGCACAGATTGTTCCGTACGGTGATGGATTATTTTGGTGTGCTTTAGATACAAAATTCAATCCCTTACAGAAATCACTTATAAAAAAATATGTATCCCATATTTGTTTTTAGGTTTATTCTCTAAAAATGCATCACAGAAATTGCTTTATAATGCAATTTAAATACCTCATCTGCCCACTATACTTGGTATTATGAAAACTGTGGCAGATAATGGATAGAAAATACAGATGGTACTGTGGTTATTGATAATATTGCCGATGAAATTAATTACACTCCGAGATATGATTTCGGGAATATTGAAACAATAGATTCAAATTAGGCTATGAAACGCCTTTCAGAAAAGGCATACGGTTTTAAAGACGAGTATAGAAATTCCAATGAATTGAAAGAACTAATGACGGATTACTCTGTTTATCGTGTAAAGACTGATATCACACAACTGACTGGCGGTCGAAGAGTAGTAGATGTAGAAAAACCGTTAAACCAAGTACGAGATAAAATAGGAGAATACTTATTTAATACAGTAAAATCTTGTTTAAAGTAAAAACACCAAAATCGTGCAAATTATCAAGTTGAAGCACAGAAATTGTGGACTGACACTACGGAATTTTCAAAAACTTTTGCTCGTTTATTTTTCGATAAAATGATGGTCGGTTTTATATGTGATTTGTTTTATCTTCTTAAAGATAATTGCACATAGCAAATACGTAAATTATCCTGATGAAACTAATTTATGTTTGAATAATCCTGATATTGCCGATGGTTGTTGGTACGAATTATATTGGCGTTGTGTCAGTATGGTTGTTGATTGTATGCAGTCATTGTGATTAAATATACCTTTTGAGGAAATGGGAAATATCGTTTTTGGTAATATATCGGTGATAGGTAAAGGTTCAAATCTGAGCATTGGTAAAAACATATTTTTCGGTAATATGGATGTTGCTGTTAATATTGAGGAGTCGTAATTATGGATAATTGCTTAACATCAAAAGGTGATATTTCCGAGTGGATGTCATTGCAATTTAACAATAACCAAGCTGGAAGAGATATAAATAATACTACAAATATATTTTTTTGTGATACTATCAATAATTATTATTACAATGGTGTTAGGAAAAGCAGTAACGAAGAAATTGATATCACAAGCACCAAAAGCATAATGTACTCGTTGCCGGAAAACGATTCAGTGAAAAAATTAATAGATAGTTCTGAAATGGCTATGGTGAATGGGGACTGCTTAAAATCGATTGAAATTTCTGAGCAAGCATTAGCAAAAGCTATTGATTTAGCTGATGGCTCTTCGATGTCCGCCGACAGAATAGTTTGTGCTAAATTTGCCTGCATAATGTGTATGAGTCTTTACAGAAATTATTTTGATGTTGCTCTTAAATACATAAGTGAAATTGCTTCAAGTAAATTTCTCTCAGAACACAAAAAATCATTATCTCTTTTATATATTAAGCTTGCAGAAATATGTTTGCTTGGTCGTCATTCACTGCCTGAAGCTCGTGCCGCTTTAATTAAAGCAACAGAGTTTGACATAACCTATTATTACGCTTGCAATATTACACGGCTAAGCGCATTAATTGAACTTTATACTAATAACTACAAAGGTGCAATAGATTTATTTCAGAAATCAATAGACAGTTTATATTTAAAAATTAGAACTTCAAAATACGAAGATAACGGAGAAAAATATAAGGACGAGCAAAATTTATCTGCAGTTTACAGCGACATAGCGTCTGCATATGAAGAATCACATAATATTCCGAAAGCGTTAGATTCACTGGCAGAAGCTGTTGAAATAGCTCGTAAAGCTAATTGTAAATATGAAACTGCTGTTTACCTTAATCATTGGGCAGATATATTATACAGTATAAGTGACTTTTACGGTGCAATTGAAAAGGCATCAGAAGCAGTTAAATTATTTGAAGAATTAAAAAACACACAAGCAATCTCGAAAATATCAGAGTTATTGGGGTGTTCTTTTTGCGCTTTAAAAGATTATACGAATGCCGAGAAAGCTTTTGAAAGATCATTGAACACTGCTGAAAATACCAATGATAAAATAAAAAATTGTCAAAATATAATTAATATTGTTTCTAAATCAGGTGATATTAATCGGCTTGATGATAAATTGAGATATTTAGCCGATATTTATACAGAAGCTGGTATCAAATTACCTGACTGGTTTGAAGACTGGAGCAATGAATTATATAATACCTGTGAATCAGTTGTGCCTACGGATTTTGTAGATATACCAAATATCACATATATGTTTGATGAGAGTAATCCTCAATTTGATGAATTGCGAAAACAATATTTTGAAGCTGTCGAAAATAGCACTGATGATGCTGACCATGATTCAAAAGTTATTTCTTTCTTTAAACAAATTGAAAATAACGTAAACATCAAAATGAAGAGTAACAATGATGATCAATACAAATCTATACTCAAAAAAATAGATACGGATATCAGCGATTGCAAATCAACCTCTGAAAAAATGCAATTGTTATATGAAAAAGCAGCTGTTTTTATAAAAAACAATGAAATCGAAAAATCCGATGAACTATTAATGCAAATACTATCGTGTTCGGAAGCAACATCTTATACAAGAATGTGGGCGAGTATTTCGCACGCACAAAATTTAATGTTTAATAAGACCGTTGAAAGCGATAATGAAGCAAAGAACATTCTTGACAAAGTAAAAACTGAATTTGTCAATTATAAAAATTATGAAGCTATAGCGTTTTGCGAATTTAACAACGGCAGATTGGAAGCACGAAAAGGCAACTTTGACAATGCTCTCAATTCATTTAATAAATCTCTTGATGCTCTCAAAAAATGCAATATACACATTCCTGAAATGTCTAATGAGATTCATAATAGAATATCAGATGTGTTACAATATAAAAAAATCAATGATACTCCATCTGAAGATTTAGAATCTCTGCAGTGCGAACTGCTCTGGCTGCAAAATTGGTATCCTTTATATTCGCAAAAGATAACTGAATACTGGTATTTTTTCAGAGGGCGTGAAATACTCAATAACGTCAAAATATCCGGCAAGGGGGCTTGTGTAGTTTATTCGGACGATTTAGATATAATTAAATGGTACTCTGAAGCACTTCATCCATTGTTTCAAATATGTCTCTATTCGCCAAAAAGCAGTTGGACAGAAAAGGACAATATAATGATTAGTACATTTCCGGCTCCCGCGAATACTCCTTTTCCATACTCTGAAATGCGTGTAATAGACCCTGACGAAAATAATCAAGAACACGGTAAAAGATACGGTTTCTTTATCGCAAGTGATGGTACAAGCAATAATTATAATGTTAAAAGAATTGCTGATAACGAATTATTTGATAATCATAGAATTCCTCCTCCCATTACTTTGTCGCGAATTGGATATAATTTGCCTAAAATGGTAACAGAATTTAAACCTTCTACTGATGATTTCGGAGCAAGCAGGTGGTGGATTGCAGCAGAATTTGGCGGTACGCCTAACGGTTTATTAAACTTAGTCAGCAGATTTGGAACTCTTCCTGTTTTTTCATACGATGACATTAAAAATTCAGACGATGTTAAAATAATAAAAACTGAGCAAGTTTCATTTCCTTTTATTACAGAAGAAACTGAGCTGAAAAAATCATCTAAACTTCAGCGTAAATTGAAACAATTAACGATATCTTCGGATGAAGAAAAAATATATGCTCAATATGATGATATAATTGATTATCTTGACAAGTTATCTTCAGAGTATGACAATTTAGTTTACGTTGATTTCGCAATAATTCAATTTAAATATTTTATTTGGTCTGAATCCCCAAAACAAGACAAAATTTATCCAGCTATTCTTATAAAACCCAGAAATGAATTTGAAAATAGAAAAATAGACACAGCAATTAAAAATAGCATATATAAAAGGGATATCACATCAATTATTTTAGACATTAAATTTATGTCAGAATTTAAAAATGATTCAGATATTGAGTTCTTGATAAAAAAAGAGGAAACTTTATTAGAACTCGCTAAAAAAACACAAGATACAGAATTGATAAATAATACGAAAGATGTTTTAGCTCATCTTTATGATGTCTGTCGATATTAATAAGAATAATGTTGCCTCAAATATCTTTATAAAAGTTATTCGAGTCATTTTTCATGTACTTGAGTGTAGCGGAGTGTTGTAGTTATCTGCAGCTTTGTTAATATCCTCATTGAAGAACTCGTTTCACTCGGAATATTAAAAGCCGACCGTGTACCCGGAATATCGTTCCTCGATGAATTCTTTGTGGTATACCAACAGTTTATCATCGGCAACAACCTCGCGGATTTTCCGTCAATTTAAACCGAGTGTACCACCTCTTAACCGAGAACCCGACAATCCTCTCTGGTATCCGAGAGAAGCACCCCGAGCCTATTAAAGAAAAAGCTCTCTCATAGCTTGTTAAGTCTCTGGAAAATGTTTTGTGGAAATTGAGGGGGTTCTTTAGAAAAAGTTAATGAAAAGAATGAATAACAATCGTAGAATTGTAAACCTCTCAATTATTCCCTGTAAACAATTTAATTTTGCCTTCTGCTGTGTGCAAAATTGACTTGCTGTGTTCACTTTCCATTTTCGACAACAGTATAATGACCTTATAGATTAATGCACCCGAAAATTAAAACGTAAAAACTCAGCTCACTATAAAACGAAAAGCGGCTTGAAATCCCTGTAGCACTGGGGTTTCAAGCCGCTTTTTTATTTGAACACCTAAAATTTATTTGTATCAAATTGCGTAACTTTATTTCGCTGATTTTTACATACGGAATAAACCCGTTTTTCTTGGCGTAGTCCTCCAAAAACGCCTCTTGGTTTTCAATACTCGCCGACTGCCCTTGAAGTTCGTCATCGCGACTTAGTCTTGAGTAAAGAATTGTGATTTTTTCGCTGTTCATACTGCCTTCTTTCCTGCGGTCTTAGTTTTGCGGTTATCGAAATCCGTGCAAATTTGCCCGCACTTCATTATCGACAAGTTT
>JAISIJ010000151.1 GCA_031262245.1 Oscillospiraceae bacterium
TTTGTTATTTTAAGAAATAGGGGAATTTTTGCATTTAAACTACACCTGTCTTTCACGATAACAAATATCTAACCCAGTACTCCAAAAAAATTCCGCCGTGCACGGCGGAATTTTTCACATTAAGTCAAACCAACGCCTGAAGAGTGCCAACTACAAAAAGAATTAGTGAACTTCGAGAGATGTATTACTCTAAAAAGAGTAGAAAAATAAAAAAGAAAAATAAAAAAAGAAAAAAGTAAAAAACTATTGACATTTTTAAAACAAGGATTTATAATGAGAATGTCAAATAAATTTTACATTGAAGGGAGATCTATTTTATGAAAAAAATGGACGAAATGGAACTGCACATCAGGGATAAGGGAATAAAGTGGAGTTGGTTTTTCACCATCTTAGCACTTTTTGGATGGGGAATATATGACTATATAAAATTACAGTCATTGCCTATTCCACTTATTTTATTATTCATACAATTTCTTGTGTATTTCTTTATCACAAATATTGCAAAGTACAAAGTCGGCGATAAGAAAGGTAAAGAGGAAATTGTATGCTTCTTTGCGGGGTTATTGTTTTACTTCTGTATTTCTACTTTAGTTAATTAATATGAAAAACAGAATAAGAGCGTTGCGTAAGGCTAAAAATCTTCGTCAAGAGGATTTGTCAGACATTTTAGGTGTTACGCGTCAGACAATAAACGCCATCGAGAATGATAAATATGACCCCACATTATCATTGGCGTTTGGGCTTGCAAAAGTATTGGGAACTACTGTTGATGAATTGTTTTTCTACGGGAATGATAATACAGGTGGTGAGTAATGGAGGGGAAGTGGATTTGATAATTTTGAAACAGCAGATATTAACAAAGATGATAAGATTAATGTTTTTGATTTTCTGTTGTTGAAAAGAGAATTGTTCAATAAAATTTATTCTTAAGTAAAACCAATGTCAATGAAGTGCCAACTGTGAAAACATCTACGGAACTTCGAGAGGCGTGAACCACAGGAACTAAGAGAAAACTAAAAAGAGAACTTCGAGAGGTGTAGTACTCTAAAATGAGTAGAAAAATAAATCCCCTTTTTAAAAGGGGATTTTAACTATTCAATTCTAAAAATAATCAGTCACTATCGGACAAAGAACACACGAGCAGAGGTAACGTCAACTAAATTGCCAACTGTGAAAACATCTACGGAACTTCGAGAGGCGTGAACCACAGGAACTAAGAGAAAACTAAAAAGAGAACTTCGAGAGTGTATTACTCTGCACCTATCAGATAATAAAAGTAAGGGGGTCAAGGTATCGGTCATTTTGGGTAATTTCGAGGTGGAGGTGAGAGGGTTCGAGGCTTTCAATATCGGAGGTTGTGCCCATAACACCGATAGGTGAACCGCCTTTGACTTCGGCACCGACTTCACACTCTACATTTTCGTTAAGACCGCAATATTTGGCGATAACACCGTCGCCGTGGTCGATTGTAACAACAACTCCCCAGAGTGCATCTTTGTTTATTTCAGATACTGTTCCGTTTGAAATTGCTAAGACTTCTTCGTCTGTTTCTGCAAGGAAATCCACGCCGTTGTGGGTTTGCCAAGCACCTGTTGTCGGGGATTTTACGAGTTCACCGTTTGAAAAAGCATTAAGAACATCACCTGTTACAGGGCGGAATTTGCTTTCAGCAGACAAGTTGACTTGTGCGACAACCGGCTCTGTTTCAACAACGGTAACTGTTTTTGTGGTTGAGGTTGTGACTTTTTTTGTTGTTACAGGTTTTGTTGTTGTTTTTTTAACAACAGTTGTAGATTTGGGGATTGCGGGTTGTGGTTTGTTTACGGCTTTGTAAACAGTTGTAACTGTAGTTGTCACGGGTGTTTTGTCAATAGTTTTTGTACCTTTGTCTTTTGCCGCAAAAATACAAGCTGTGGCAACCATTACCAAACTAAGTGCTATTGCAATATAAAACCCTTTGTTTTGGGGCTTTTTGGGTTCTTGCGTTGGTTTAAAATCTTTTTCTTCGTTCATATTTTCCTCCAAATATTTAGGTATAAAGTCCCTAACTTTATTGTGGACAGATTTCAAAATATTATACCTAATATTTAGTACAAAATTTTTTATAAAATTGCTTGTCATATTTTTTTCCCCGAAAGCATATGATTTACAAAAAGACATTGCGGGGTATAAAATGTTAGTAAAGAGTTTCAGAATACCGAATAAAAAGACATTATTTGCATTAGGTTCAGTAGCGGTTTTGGCGATAGCGGGAATATGTGCCGGTTTAGGAACAAGTGCGGACGCAAAGGCGGCAAACGGTCAGCCCACAAATGATTTGGTTATAGTGCTTGACGCAGGACATGGCGGTATGGACGGCGGCGGCACAACAGCGGATGGTGTTCCCGAAAAAGGAATTAACCTCAATATATTGCTTAATTTACGTGACTTATTGCGTGTTGCCGGATATCAAGTTGAAGTTACAAGGGATATCGATACATCTATCCACGACAAAGGCATTGAGGGTATTGCCAATCAAAAGAGTTCGGATATGGATAATCGTTTGGCTTTGTTTAATAAATACGACAACGCAATTTGTATATCTATCCACCAAAATCTCTTCACCGACCCGAAATACAGCGGTGCACAAATGTTCTATTCCGACCAAGTTGAGGGTTCGCAAGAATTGGCAAAAATACTTCAAGAAACCTTTGTTGAAAATATCCAACCCGAAAATACCCGTGAAATTAAACTTTCAGGCAAAGAATTATTCCTCTGTTATTTCTCCGAAAATCCCACAGTAATGGTTGAATGTGGCTTTTTATCCAACCCTGACGAAGCCGCAAAACTTCAAACAGAAGAATATCAAAAAGAAATTGCATTCAGCATTTTCTCCGCCATAAATGAATATAGTTCTCTATAATTTCCTGTAACGGCAACTATCGAAGTTCCCTACTTCTTTTCATAGTTGGCTCTTCAGTTGACATTGGTTTAACTTATTTAGTTTTCTTTTAGTTGCAGAGAACCGCAACTATCGAAGTTCCCTAATTCTTTTCACAGTTGGCATTTTAGCTGACTTTGGTTTGACTGTATATAAAAAAGCACCCTGTTCGGGTGCTTTTTTTAAGCTAACTGTGTCGGATATTTGTTATTTTTAACGGCAAGATAGTCAAACCAAAGCCTAAAGAGAGCCAACTACCACAACCGATACGGAACTTCGGGAGGTATAATACTCTAAAGGCGGCAGATACTAAAAAAACTTGACAGCGATTTTCAAAGTGATATAATATAGTATAAATACTAAAATAATTGTCATTTTAAGGAGGCAAAAATGAAAAAGATTATCAGTTTAATTTTGTCAGTCGTTATGGTGCTGACGATGTGTCCGATTATCGGCAGTTCTGCTTATTCCGAAAATTTCCAAGTTGGCGTTCTTACATACACCGTTCGCATTGACGGAACGCTTAAAATTACACGTTGCGAAGAAGACGCAACAAAGGCAGAAATTGAACAAGCCTTTGCGGAGCTTGAAGAAAGCGATTTTTCCGTCACGACTATTGGTCACTGGGTTTATGACGATTTTCTTAGAAATTCAGTAACTTTGCCTCCTACCGTTACGGAAATAGGATTTTTTGAGTGTGACTGCCATACTAACCCTGAATATGAAGAAATTTACGATTCCGAAGGGAACCTAATAGACTATGTTGTAGTCTCCGAAACGTTTGTTTCTTGCGATATAACTTCTATTACCTTTCCTGATAGTGTAACTAAAATTGGCAGTATGTATTTTAGCGAGTGTGAAAATATTAAAACTATAACTTTCCCTAATAGTGTAACTTCAATTGGTGAGATGTACTTTTCTAAATGCGAAAATTTAACTTCTGTAAATATTCCCAATGGCGTAACTACTATTGATAGTTATGCATTTGAAAATTGTACTTCTTTAACTTCTGTAAATATTCCTAATAGTGTAACTACTATTAGCGGTTCTGCATTTTCTGGTTGTACTTCTTTGACATCTATAAATCTTCCGGATAGTGTCACCTATATTGGAGATAGAGCTTTTAATGGCTCCCAAATTACTGATTTTACTACCCCTCCTTATTTGGAGTATTTGGGAGAAGATGCTTTAAATAATAATTCTATTCTCAGAATTAGTGGTTATGTGCTTAGGACTCCTTCTTATAATTATCAATTTTACGGAAATTTTCTTGCAAGATTGATTGCTGCTGTTTGTGCTGACTATGACGGCACCAGCGACACTTACAGCTACACTTACAACGGCGACACTTACAGCTACACTTATGACTATGATAGTGGAAAGATAGCAGGAAATGACCCTTGTGATATTAATAATGATGGTCGTGTTAGTGCAGTTGATGTGATATTATTTCAAAAAAATATGCAAGATGGTTCTTTAGAAAACGAAGAAACCCCTACAGACGATTCTAAAAAAGCGGCGGAATATAATTTGACAAAAGGGCAATTTGAAAAACCTTTTAGTGGACAAAAAGCAGAAACTACCGTCCCCGAAAGTGTTCCGGGGTTCGGTGGAAAAACTATTTCTTTAAATCTTGAAGTGCTTAATAATCTTGCGGTAAGTTTTGAAATTATGGGGGAAGATGACGGAAAAACTGCAGTAATTGTAGGTTATGGAGTTAACGGATTAAAATGTGGTAAAACTAAAAATTTTGATGAATATAAAAAAGAATTAGAGAAAAAATTATTAGAAGAGTGGAAACTTATTCCCCCCGGGGAAAAAGACGAAGACGAAGGTCCTATACAATTAAATGGGAACGGTGCTTTAAAACTTGTTTACAATGAAAATAAGGAGTTGGAATCTTATACCGGGACATTTAATATAGTTTTAGGTGCCGCTTGGGAATTTAAAGGAACGGCTTGGGTTCCTATTCCTCCTATTGTTATTTCTGTTCCTGTGTATTTGGAAGCAGGTATATCGTTTGAGGGTTCTCTTTCCGGAGAAATAGGCTATGATTTTTTGGAAAATGAAATTACTTCAAGTTCCGGAATGAGTATTTCTTCAACAGGTGAAGTAAATTTAATGTTGGGGTTAGGTGTAACTCTGTTAAATGCCGGTGTTTACGGCACACTCACCTTTAAATCGGATTACGGAATTTTACCCGTCCCATATATCAAAGAGTGGGGTTTAAGCGGTGAATTAGGGTTAAAAGCTAAAATATTAATGTTTGATGAAAAAATAATGTTATGTAATGGAAGTTTCTTTAAATATACTCAAGGCGGACCTGATGAAAAGGGGGAATGGGAACTTACTTTTGCCAAAGAATTAGAAAAGCAACTCAACAACCTCGAAAACTTCCAAACTATACAAAACCCATATTTAACCGAAAGTGCGGACTTAATCGACAGCGAAAATTTGGCGTTAATCAGCAACGCTTACGGCTATATTGAGCCGCAAATTGTCACTTATAACGGCACAACGATTATGGTTTATGCAGATGTTGACAGCTCTCGTGACACATTTAACCAACAACGACTTTACTATCGTGTTCTAGGCAGCGAGGGTTGGACAGCACCGTCAGCGTTGGATAATAATAGCACTTATGACGGCGAATTTTCACTAAAAACAGGCAATGACGGCATTTATATCGCATATGAAGAGGGTAAACGTCTTTTTACCGCAGAGGACGAAATTGCCGATGTTGCCTCACAAATTGAGATTTCAACCGCAAAATGGAATGGTAATTATTTCACAGATTTCAAAACAATAACAGATAATAATGTTTACGATTTCAATCCGCAAGTCGTGTTCAATAATGGCAATTTTAGTGTGGCATATTTAACAAATTCAGAAAATAATGTATTTACAAATGATACTGCAAACAGCCTTAATTTGTATGAGGTTAAGTATGAACGTTCCAGAACTTACCTAACAGAAAGCAATATGATTACAAGTTATGCTTTTTGTGACGGTGACTGGGTTGCTTTGGTGGATACTGACAATGATTATACAACACCGCAGACAGATTTGTATTATAATAGCAGTTATTCTCGCACAAGCGGAAACTTCACAAACGTTCAAGGGTCTGATTTGGGATATGGATTTTTCCTTTCAAATGGCGGATATTTGGCGACTTTTGAGGGAGATACCGTTGATACGACTGACGTTTATGTGGGCAGTGAGTTTGAATTTAACAATTTGAACAGCAAGGCGATAATTAGCTATGTTGCGGCTGACGAGGCGGGGACATCGCTGTATTATGTGCAGTATGTCGGCGGAATTTCCGAGCCTGTGGCGTTAGTCAATTCAGATAATTATATTGATTCTTATGATTTGTATTTTTCTGACGGCATTAAAACCGCATATTTGGAAACTTTTGCAGATTTGAGCGGCGATTTCGAGACTTACAGCGAATTTTTGACAACCGGCGGAACAGGCGAGGATATTCCTGTAATTGTCACTCCCGGCACGGACGTGACAACGACTACAACAATTCCTATTACTACCACAACAGAGTAAACAACGACTACGACAATTCCTATTACCACAACAGAGGAAACAACGACTACAACAATTCCAACAACTACCACAACAAAGGCAACAACGACTACAACAATTCCTATTACTACCACAACAGTTTCAACAACTACCACAACAGTTTCAACAACTACCACAACAATTCCTATTAATACCAAAACAGAGAAAACAACGACTACGACAATTCCTATTACTACCACAACAGAGAAAACAACAAGTACAACAACCACTACCACAACCACAACTTCAGTAACCGTCCCCACAAAACTTTCAGTAACAGTAAACTCTGTAAGCCCGTCAACTGCCAAATTTAAAGTTTCACGTTCGGGTGACAAAAAAGGTGCTATTTCACATTTTTTGTTAAAAGGTGATTATTCAGATACAGATTTTTCAAATTCAACCTTTGAAGAAATAACGGAAAATCCCGATTTTGTAAATTATCAAGTGTCAAAATGGAATGCAAATTGCACATTTACTGCTGATAATCTTGAAAAAAACCAAGAATATACTATTATACCTGTAACACAACTGCATGGAGTATACTATTTCGGATTGGGTGAAAATGTCACTTTCACAATACCCGATATTACTCTCATAACGACTATAAAAAAAATCACCGCTGATACTGTAAAATTCCGTCTTTCTCGAACAGGCACAGCAAATGGTGCTTTGGGATATGTTCTCTTAAAAGGTGACTTAACAGATGTGAATTACAAAACCCTTGACAAATACAAAGCGTTAGACGGTTTTGTTGCAAATTACACTTCAAAATGGACAGGTGGAATTACAGCAACTGTTAAAAATCTCGAAAGCGGCGAAACTTATACAATTGTTCCGTACACTCAAAAGAAAGGTAATTATTTCTTTGGTTTAGGTGAAAATATTACTTTTACCGTGCAATAATTTTAGATTTCTATGTAATAAAGGAGTAGTCAAATTGGATACTGCTGTTTTGTGGAGAAAAAATGAATGGGAAAATGGATATTTTGATGAATCCGTTGCTAAAAATAATAAGACTGTGACTGTAATATCTAAGTCATCTGATAAATATCAACTATTAATAGAAACATATGGGGAAAATATTTTTAACTAAATATCATTATAAAAAAGCACCTCCGAAAACTCATATTTCAAATCGAATCAATAAGACTATGTACTATTTTTCGTTTCGATAATCTAAAAGTATGATTTCGGAGGTGCAAAATATTTTAAGGGGTATAGTATAAAAACAAAAAAACTATTATATTTACTGTTTTGTGTAGTTATAACGATAAACTTTTCTTCTTGTAGCAGTAGCAAAGGAGGAAATAGCGTAAACGAAGACAAACCAATAGCATTAGCAATCATATTGGGAAATCACGCTAATTCTTACGAATTTACCGAAGATAATTTTGCTGAAATTGAACCATTGATTCGCCGTGCAGTTTACGGCGGAAATATTTCTATTATCGTTAGTGATGGAATCCCTCAAATTGTCAATATACCCAAAGATGATATATCGTTTGAGGCAAATGCTAATAGCTCGAAAAAGAAAGAATCCCTTATAAATAGTCGCTCTACTGCTGTAATGAATTTTTTGTGTTACGGAACTGTTGATGGAGAAAACAAAGATCCACAAACTGCTTTAACTAATAAACAGAAACTTCTGGCAAATAATGCAGAAAATAACCTTCTTGATGCTATTAGGGAAGCTGACACTACACCCCAAAGTAACAAGAATGATAATTTAAAAAAACATATTGTCATATTTGATACAGGAATTTCTACAGATGGTGAGATTAATTTGTCAAGTACAGATTTAGATTTTGTAAATAACGAATATGATTTAGACAAGTATGTTGAGGCAGCAAAAAATATACCGGGAGCAATTCCTAATCTTGCAGGAATTACTATTGATTTTTATAAAGCTGCAACAGTTGAACCGCAAAAAACTTATCCTGACTCAAATACAATGGTAGTTGATATATGGAGCAAAGTGTTTAAAATGGCAGGTGCAGAATATGAAGTAAAAGGGTTAAGTAAAGGAACTGTTGCTAATTTAAGTTATGACGAAGGTGGTGTTGCACCGAACGGAACATATACTTTTCCTCATGTTTCTACGGTTCTTTTCGACAAACCAATTGTTGACCCAAGCGGAACGGTTATTGATATTGTTATTGACAGAGGTACAATTGATTTTATAGGAAATCAAAGTGCGGTTTCCAATTCCCAAAAAGCCAATGAAGTTATTGAATTAATTGCTCCGATATTAATTGACTATTTAAAAACACATCCCGACAAGAGTATATATTTAATTGGTTCGGTTTCGTCAGGAGCGAAAGACCCTAAACCTCTCCCTATGTCTGATTTCAATGATGAATTATCAAATTTACATTCTCTGAAGCAAAAGCAATAAAGATAAAATCTATGCTTATTGAAAAAGGTGTTCCAGCAGATAAGTTGGTTACAAAAGGTTTAGAGACAAAAGTTCCGTGGAAACTTGATGAATGGTCCGGTGGGAAATATGATGAAATGACAGCAATACAGAATCAGACGGTCACAATCATTTCAGATACTTCTGATAAATATAATCAGGTAATATCCGATTTTGATACAGATATTTTTAAATAAAGGAAAGTGTGAAACTATGTATGATTTAGAACGTCAATTAAGAAATACTATGGGCGATACTAACTTTGAAGCTGTTTATCGCTCCGCTTTTGCACGGTTAAAGGCAGACCGTTATGGAGATTATCCTCTCCACGAAGTTGTTCTGAAAACTTTTCGAGATATGGTGATAATGCAAAATGGTGGAGAACCAATATTTATGCCTTTCGGTGCACCCGGTGTTCCACAACCTGAGGCAGATTCATTGAGAATATTACAAGGTAGCAATGGTACTAATTCCTCAGGTTCAAATAATGCCTCTAATTCACCAAATAGCGGTAGATGTTATATTGCAACTGCCGTTTATGGTTCTTACGATTGCCCTGAAGTCTGGACTCTCAGAAGGTTTCGTGATTATATTCTTGCTCCTAAATGGTGAGGCAAATTATTCATTCATTTGTGTTATTTAACCAGCCCAACATTTGTAAAGTTTTTCGATAACAAAATATGGTTTAGAAGAATATGGAGTAAGGACTTAGACAAAATTGTTGTTCGCTTAAATAAGAACGAGTCAGTAATAAGCCATATAAGGATTGATATTTTTTGATTTTTAACATTTAATGTCCGTTTGAAATGAAACGTTGATATTATCGGCGTTTCATTCTTTTTTTGTAAAGCAAAATTTAACCAGAATAAATTCCCACGAAATTTTACGAAAATTATCAAAATTCATAAAAAAACACTTGCAATTTATTTGAAAGACGAAGAAACGTTCAATTATGCACAAAAAGCCAAAGGCTTATACCAACAAAATTAAATTCAAAATTAAATTTACAAATTAAAAAGTGGAGGGAAATATGTCTACTATTAAAAATGTTACAATTAAAAAATCGGCAAAATTAACTACATCATTACCTCCACGTCAAGCGAAAATGCACGAGAAATGCTTGAGAAAAAGGTAGAAAGGTTGGTTAAAGAAGAAGTAGAAAAAATGTGCATTTAACAAGCAAAAATAACTTGACAAAAGCAAAAATTTGTAGTATAATAAAAGGTTAATCTGTCTCGTAAGGGGGAAAATTAAATGGCAGATAACAAATTAATAATTTTATATTCAAAACTTTCTCGTGAGGATGAAAATAATTCGGGCGAAAGTTTAAGTATTGAAAATCAGAAAAAAATTACTCGAAGATTACGCGGTTGAACACGATCTTACGAATATCGTTCACATTTTTGAAACGTAACATCTGATATGCGACCCACAAAGTGGACAGTAAAAAAAGTTAAATTGTAAAAATTCTATAAGAGATAGTAAATGCGGGCATAATAATCTATACTTTTACTTGAACGCAGGATATGGCAACGGTAGAGACCAACCAGAGCGGCGTTCAAGGTTTTACGAAGTGATGGGCGGCGATTAATTATCGCCGCCTTTTTCGTTTTCTTCATCACTTTGGAAAACAAAAGCGGTAAACTCCGGGGGTTTGAGGGCAGAGCCCCCAATATAAGTGAGAGGGTAAATTCCTGTAGACAACCACTCATAATATTCATTAGGTGAAAGTTTTTCTAAATCCCATACATATCTTTCGTTATTATAATAATACATCCAATCATCAATTTTATCGTAAATTTCTTTTACAGACATTCCGAAGAAATTAACTTCATCTTTCATATGCCCAAAAAATGATTCTTGCGGAGCATTATCCCAACAATTAGCTTTACGTGACATCGATTGTCTTAATCCATATTCTTTCACTAAATCAATTAGGGCAAAACTCGTATAATGGAATCCTTGGTCTGAATGAAACAGTGTTTTTTCGTTAAGGTTAAGTGTATTTCCGTGATTTTTGACCAGTTTGTTTACTGTTTCAAGCACAAAATCGACTTCAAGGGAACAACTGTATACATACGATAAAACCTGACGTGTGCAAGCATCAGTAATAACAGAAAGATAAACAAATTTTCCATCTCCACAGGGAATATAAATGATATCTGTCAATAAAACCGAGCGGGCCCATAAATTGCAAAATTTCTGTTTACTATATTTTTTGCAACTTTGCTGGTTTTTAGTGCTTTAGCCATCCGACGGTAAGGGTTAGCTTGACGAATAGGACACCACAAACCAAATTTTCTCATAAGACGGCGAATTTTTTTAACATTCATTACAACAGGTGTATCTTCACGCAACAGACGCATATTAATGCCTCACACCTTTATCGTATCCTCTGTGCCGATATGCTCTTAAAATAAGTTCAAAATCTTTTTTATCATTTTCCTCGCGTTCCTCACGAACTGATTTTGCCGAAAGAAAACGATAATACCCGGATCTCGAAACACCCGCAATATCACATAACAACTCAATTTTAAGTTTATTATTCGGATTTTGTGACATTTCTTGTATTATTGCAAATTTAACGCTTGATTCGGCATGAATCATTTTTTCTGCCTCGCCTTGTTGTCCGCAATTATATTTTTTTATAAACTCAACTTCTTGTTCAAAATAAGCAAGTTTATGTTGCATTTTAATTATTGCTTTAGAGTTAGGCATTGGTTCATCAATTAAAATCTTTGATTCCGAGGCTTTGCGAATTTCGCTGAATTCCTCACCGTTGTTTACACGTTGCCTTAAGTGCATAACGATACCGGCTATTCGTGTTTCGCCAAGAACATTTACGTCAAATCCCAAGTCTGTCATTATTTTTGATGGTGATTGATTTTCTTCCGTATATCGACGCAAAAACTCTTCTTTGAACGCAACAGTAAACCGAATCATATTTTCTGTTGCACTTTTTACATACGGATTGGATCTGATTTTGCCAAGTTCAGTTTCGTTGAATTTTTTCCATTCTTTTTTCATTATAGACACTTCTCAAAATGCTACTTTTATTATGCACCTTTTTTCGTGTCTACATTCAGTTTTTTTAGAAAATCAACTGTCCATTTTTAGGGGTACAGTTTAATCGAGATTAATACAATTTAATTATTACCTATACTTTTTAATTATTCCTCTTAGGGTGTGCATTTTATGAAGGGCAATAAAAAAACCACCGAAAAACCATATCGGCTTTCACGGCGGAATTTTTCATATACAGTCAAACCAACGTCAGCTAAAGTGCCAACTACCACAAATGGTAGGGAACTTCGGAAGGTGTAACACTTTAAAACGAGTAGAAAAAGGAATAAGTTAAACCAAAGCCTAAAAAGTGCCAACTACCACAAGAAGTACGGAACTTCGAGAGGCGTGAACCACAGGAACTAAGAGAAAACTAAAAAAGAAAACTAAATCTATTCGCCTTTAGCGAGACTTGCTACTTCAGCAGCAAAATCGTCACTGCGTTTTTCAATGCCCTCACCAAGCTCAAAACGGATATATTCGGTAATTTTTATATCTCCACCAAGTTTTTTTCCGGATTTTTCAAGGTGTTTTGCAACAGATTCGCCCTCTTCTGCTTTAACAAAAGTCTGCTCAAGCAAGGTAACTTCTTTGATGAAGTTGTTAACTTTGCCGGGGATAATGTTGTTTTCAATAACTTGAGCGGGTTTGTTGATAAATCCGTTCATTTTTGCAATTTCTTTTTCAAATTTCTTGATTAAATCTTGCTCTTCTTTAACACGTTTGGGGTCATCGGAGTTTTTGTCAATCTCTTTTTTGGAAATTTCAATCTCACCTTGTAAACGAGCAATCTCTTCTTTTTTCTCTGCAACTTCAGCGGCATATTTTTGACGTGCAATCTCAGTTTCCTGTGCAAGAGTTTCTGCA
>JAISIJ010000157.1 GCA_031262245.1 Oscillospiraceae bacterium
AGTCAATTTTATCGTCATCAAGTAAAACACCGTTGGTTGTTATTGTAAAACTGAAATTTTTTCCCGGTACCCTTTCGGCATATGCAACGGTATCTTTAATTACGTCAAAATTAAGAAGAGGTTCTCCGCCAAAAAAATCCACTTCAAGATTTTCTCTGTCACCTGAATTTTCAACAAGGAAGTCAATGGCAGAAAATGCAACTTCACTTGACATTAAACCTGCGTTGTTATATTCACCGTCACCGGCGAAACAGTATTTGCAACGCATATTACAAATTTGTGCAACATTAAGACACATTGATTTTATGGGAGAAACAAGAGGGTGAGTGAATGTTTGCTTTGTTTCTTCATCATTTGAAAATAACAGACCTTGTTTGTATAATTCGCCTAAATGCAGATAAACAGAATTAACCTCATCAAATGTATAATGAGGCAAATTTTGTATTATCTCTCTGGGGCATTGCTCTTGTGTAAGCAATTCCCCCAAGAAAGGCTCGGAGAACATTTCAATAACGTCCAAGACATCATAATCAACTTCGTCAAATGAATAAACGGAATTGCTGGCAATGTCAAGTACTATATTTAAACCGTTTAACTTAAACTTGTGTATCGAAGCCATAAAAAGTCACCTCTGCCTTATTTAATAACGCACAAAAACAGCAATTACTTACTGTTTTTTTTGCATTTTTGATTTGCGACAGTGCAAGAGGTTTTACAAGCAGATTGACAAGATGCCTGACATTTACCGCAACCTCCGGTTTTTGCAGTTTTAATTAGGTTGCTTTTGTTAATTGGGATAATCATTTAAAACACCTCATAAAAAATAATGTTCCTATTTTATCACTTATTTATCATAAATGCAACACAAAATTTTTAACAAAAATATTGACTTAAAAATAGTAATTTCGTATATTTTCAACAATAAATCGTTAAAATTTGAAAAAAATATTTGCCTGAAAAATATTTGACAGATATTAATAGGTGTGGTAGAATGATATTATATATGAAAAAAGGGGATTATAAACAGGAATGAACAAAAAAGAAGTTGCTGAAATTAAAAGGAATTTTAATGACAAAAGCGGATATTTTACAATGAACGCTATTACAACGGCTTATATTGACGGGCATAAGGAAATATTAAACATAAACACCAGACCCACGACAGTAATGCCGTCAGACGAGTTTGAAGTGCTGTCGGAAACATTAAAATGTGTGTTAAGTACAAGTATCGGTAAAGCTTTTGTTGAATATGATTTTCCGAAAGAAGCATATGAAGCAGGAGCTGCACAAGATGTTCTCTATAAAGTTGTTATAACAAAACTGAAAGATGCAGAGGCGATATATAACCTATTAAAGAAAATTTCAGATAATTTAGTATATGAATACTGTTATTCTGTTGTTATCGGATATTGTACTTATACTGTTCGTCAAAAAAATAAGAACGACGAATATAATGACGACAACGAGGAATATGATTTTATACTTACGGCAATATGTCCCGCACAAAGGGGCTGTGACGGCTTTATATTTAATGAGGACGAAAACGAGATTGCCAAGAAAAGCAAACCCTCTCTTGCAATAAGTAAAAAACCTACGGATGGTTTTTTATATCCTACATTCAGTATGCGTTCACCTGACGTTAACCATATTATGTATTTCACAAAAACACCTAAAAAACCTAATATCTCTATGGTGGAGAATGTTTTGCAATGTAATTATACTATGTCGGCGGAAAACGAAAAAGAAGAATTTTACAATGTTTTGCAAAATGTTCTTGACGAAGACCTCGATTTCGGGTTGATTACTACTGTTAATGAAAAATTAGAAGAGATTATTGAGATTAATAAAAATGAAACCGAACCTCCTACTATTGACAGTAATGAAATTAAAAATATTTTGTCTGAGATAGGTGTTAAAGAAGATAACTTAAAAGCATTGTCAACGATATATGAAGAAACATTAGGTGACAACAGACTTACCGTTTCAAACTTGGTAGAAAGTAAAACAATAGTAACTTTGCCTGATATTACTGTTAATATCAAAAATACGGCAAAAGATAAATTTCGCACGGCAGTTATAGACGGAAGAACGGTTTTACTTATAGATTTAGATGACCCATATGTTGAGATAAACGGATTGTCTACAAAAATTGTTGACGAAGTTATTGCTTAACAGTCAATTAAAAAGAAAAGGCGGTGTATCTATGGGTGTTGAAGGTATGAAAAAACTGATATGGGTGACAATAGGGATATTTGTAGCTTTTATTGTTTTGTGGCTTTATGTGAGTGAAGCACAAAATCTTGAAGAAGAACAAAGAGTTCAGACCTCATCCGCTTTGTCTTTCAGTCTTGTTACAGATGCAGTTACTAAATCTAATATTTGGGAATTTCTTGAGAAAAAGCAATCTGAAAGTGAAGCCCTCGAGGAGCTTGAAAATGGTGTTCCGACTACTACAATTGCCGGCGAAACAACAACAGCAAATACAATATTTATTCCCATTGCCGATGAATCCGATGCCGATATTACAAGTGAAACAGTAGAAACGGCGGAAATCCCCGAAACGGTTACTGTTGAAACACCGTAAATTTACTATACAAGGAGAACAAAAAATATGCACCATAACGACCTTTCCGTTTATCATATTTACAGCCTGTCATTAACTAATCAACCATTTATAAATGACTATCAAACCGTTACAAACAGTTGTGAAGAAATTGTAAAATGGATTCCTCATATTAAAGAAATGGGGTTTAATGCTGTTTTATTCAGTCCCGTTTTGAAATCTCGCAGTCATGGTTATGATGTTACCGATTACTATAATATTGATAATCGATTGGGAACAAATGAGAATTTTAAATATTTAGTCGAAAATTTCCATAAGAATGATATAAAAGTGATATTAGACTGTGTTTTTAATCATTGCGGGCGAGATTTCCCAATATTTCAAGAGTTGAAAAACGGCGACCGTTCCAAAGCGGAATGGTTTATGGGTGTTGATTTCAATCGTCAAAGTCCTATGGGTGATTATTTTGATTATTCAACTTGGAGCGGTTATTATGAATTGGTGAAGTTTAATTTAGCTAATCCGAAAGTTAAAGAATATCTGTTAAATGCCGCAAAATTCTGGGTAACAGAATTAGGAGCAGATGGTTTCAGATTGGATTCCGCTAATGTAATGGACTTTGATTTTATGATGGCTTTGCGTTATGAAATGACACAGTTAAAACCCGATTTTTGGCTTATGGGTGAAGTTGTTTCCGGAGATTACAATCGTTGGGTTAATAATGATGTTTTACACAGCGTTACGGGATATATGGTTTATAAAGCGTTATTTTCCTCTCATAATTCAAACAACCTCTACGAACTGGAAAATACAATTTCAAGAGCTGTACCCTCACAGGGTTTACCGTTATATAATTTTCTTGATAATCACGACCAACCCCGTATTGCAAGTAATGTCGAAAGAAGAGAATATCTGTATACTTTATATACACTTTTGTTTACCATACCCGGCATACCCTCTGTATATTACGGCTCGGAGTGGGAAATGAAGGGCGTAAAAAACAACGGTTCGGACGCACCTTTGCGACCCTATATTGACATTGAAAATTCTCCCAAAGCTACAGATATTACTGCTCTTATCAGAAAATTAAATCAAATAAGAGCAAATTATGCTCCTTTGCGATATGGTAATTATAAACTACTATTCTTAAAATATCACGAACCCTTTGCTTTTGAAAGGGCATATAATGGGGAAAAGGTGATTGTTGCAATAAATAACCAAGACAGAGATTTTACAATATCTTTAGGCAACGAAAATTGTACCGATGTTCTTACAAATCAGAAAATGAACACAAGCAATATTCAAATTCCCGCATTTTCTTCAAGAATACTTGTTTTCGGCGAGATTGTTAATCCCGATAAAATTATTATCAGAAGTGAGATTGTTTCTCCTCCTGTTATCAATGTCAGTGAAGACGGCATTGTTACCGTTATGGAAATAAAGAAAGAAATAGAAGTTGTTCACGAAAAAAGTCAAGGAAATATCCAAAGAACTAAAAGATTAGACGAACTTGAAACAAATCTTATCAAAAAAGAAAAGCAAATAGCCGAACGTGAGAAAAAATTACAGCAACGTGAAGATAAATTAAATTCGGTAATAAATCAGTTACAGACAATTTTAGAGGATTTAAAAAATTAACAGTTATTTTCAGCTGAAAATAATATTAATAAACTAATAGGAGTAAATTATGGGTTTAATAAGGTCAGCCGGAGCATCGGTGGACAGTCAACTTGCCGACCAATGGTTAGAGGTAATAACGGCGGAAGATATGGGTATTAACACAGCTATGTGTGTGGGTAAACAAAAAACTTCCAAAAGAAAAGGGCTTTTTTCAATATCCGGCAGTAATACCAAAGGTTCAGAAGGAATTATCACCAACGGTTCAAAGATACAAGTATTTCCAAATCAAATGCTGATTATGGTAGAGGGCGGTAAAATTGTAGATTTTACTGCAGAAGAGG
>JAISIJ010000177.1 GCA_031262245.1 Oscillospiraceae bacterium
TACAAATTTAGCAATTTGTCTGTCAAGGGTAGTTGATTGCTTTTGAAGTTCTTGAGCAGAGGCTGCACATTCTGTTGAAACAGAGGCATTGCTTTGGATACTTGAACTGAATTGAACAATAGCATCGTCGATAAGTTTAATATTTTCTGCTTGACGACCTGAATAATCGGCGATTTTAACAACGACTTCAGTTGACTCATTAATGCCGTTAACAATACCGATAAGAGATTTTGCGGTTTCAGCGGCAAGGTGATGTCCCAAATCAGATTTTTTCATTGCATCTTCAATCATTTTACTGATTTCTTTAGCAGATGCGGCACATTTATTTGCAAGAACACCAACTTCGTCGGCAACAACTGCAAATCCTTTACCCGCAACACCCGCACGAGCCGCCTCAACGCTTGCGTTAAGTGCTAAGAGGTTTGTTTGGAATGCAATGTCGTCAATAACTTTGATAACCTTGCTTATTTCTTGGGTTGCGTTGTTAATATCTTCCACTGCTTTTTCCATTTCGTCCATTTGATTTTTACCCTTTTCGGCATTTTCTCTGATTGAAAGGGATAAATCAGCGGCATCACTACTTAATTTAACAGTTTCTTTCGTTTGCTCTTGGATGGCTTCAACTGTAATTTGCAATTGACTTGCAGTAGAAGACTGTTCATTGGTATTATCTGAAATTAATTCGGCTGTTTGACTGATTGACATTGCGGCACTGTTTACGTTGCCGGAGGCAGCGGCAATACGTTTGAAACTGTGATTAAGTCCTATAAGACAAGTTTCCAAGCTACTGCCGATTTTGTCTTGTTTACTGCGTATATTTACTTTATCTGTAAGGTCGCCGTCAGCTATATGTTCACATATAACGGCAACTTTACGGAATCTCTTAATGAGGTCTTCAAGTGCTTTAAACATTTCTCCTGTTTCGTCGGAATTTGCGGAGAGTGTTTTGATTTTTTCGTTCATAGCACTGTCAAGTTCAAGGTCGCCGTCGTCAACGATTTTTCCGACAACTTTTTGCATATATTGAATAGGAGATGTGATACTTCCGGAAATATTTTTTGCAAGAGGGATAGCAAAAGCAATGGCAATGAGAAAACAAGCTATTGAAATTATAATGTATATAAGTGCTAATTGCTCTGCATCATCTATAGCACTTTTTGCATTTGCGTCATTTTGTTCCATAGCGGCAGTAACAAAATCACTCATTCCCGAGGCTGAACCGTCAAATTCAGACATAGCATCAGATATAGCTTGTTCGTCACCGCTGTCTAAAGCTTTTAATACAGCTGATTTAGCTTGGGCAAAATCACTTTTGTAATATGCGAGCATATCGTCATAGATAGCAACAGATTTTGCATATCCGGAAGAGGCATCCTTAAAATCCTCCATTGCTTTTTCAAAATTCGGTTCTTTTTCTCCTGTAAGAGCGGCACGTTCCTCTGTAGCAAATTCGCTGTTGTGTGTTCTGTGAATAACAGCATTTGACAAAGTAATACGCTGATTAGCCAATTCGTCATACATAGTGGCTATGCTTTGAACAGGCACCATATTTTTTGAGTAAAGGAGAGAAACATCAGATTTAATCTGATTTATTCCGATAAGACTGATTGCTGTAAGTATTAAGCTTATGAGCAAGCAAAATATTATCAGGAAATTGATTTTCTTTCCTATTTTCTTGTCTTTTAGCATACAATGCTCCTTGTAGTTTATTTTACTGTATAATAAGTGTTTTTTAAACAAAAGTCAAGTATTTTTTAAAATTTTTTTATACAATATATATAATTTTAACATTGACTTAGTAGAATTGAAGTGATATAATAATAAATCTGTAATATAATTGTAATAAAAAAGTTGAATTGGTGGGGAATTTTTTATGAATATAGGTATAATCGGAACAGGAAATATTGCACGAAAATTTGCAGAGGCGGCTAATTTTACAAAAGATGTAAAATTGTTTGCCGTAGCCTCAAGAACAATTGAGAAAGCGGAGAAGTTTTCAAAGATTTACAATATAGACTGCTTTTATGGTTCTTATGAAGAACTTGTAAAAAATGAGAGTATAGATATAGTATATATTGCCACACCTATGAGCGAGCATTATAATAATGTTAAGTTGTGTTTTGAATATAATAAAGGTGTAATTTGTGAAAAAACTATTTGTTGTAACAGCAAAGAATTTTCTGAACTTATAGATATTTCAAAGGAAAAAGGGTTGTTTTTTACAGAGGCAATGTGGACAAAATGTTTGCCGAGCTTTAAAAAAGCTATAGAATGGAAAGAGAAAATCGGGGAAGTTAAGGCGGTAAAAGCCTGTTTTTGCTTTTTTGCGGAATACAATCCCAATTCAAGACTTTTTTCAAAGGATTTAGGCGGCGGAGCGAGTTTGGATTTATTGGCATATCCTTTGACAATTATAACTGCTTTTTTAGGATTTGATTATAAAGAGCTGAAATCTTCTGTATATATGAAAAACGGCGTGGATATTGACGAAACTGTAATTTTGGAATATGATAATGCTTTTGGTGTTGCGGATTGTTCTTTTTGTTACAACGGTGATAATACAGCTGTTATTATCGGAACTAAAGGCAGAATAGAGTTTGAGAGCGGTTTTTGGTATGCAGAAACTGTAAATTTATACAACGAGAAAGGCATTTTAACAGAAACTTTCACAGAAAAACACAAGTGTAACGGATATGAGTATGAAATTGAAGAGGTAAATAATTGCTTTAAGAAAGGAAAAACAGAGAGTGAAGATATGCCTTTGAACGAAACCTTTAAAATATTAAAGATTATTGAGAAATTCAGGGATAGTTGTGAATAATTTATGAATATTGTTAATATTTTTTTAAAAAATATAAGAAAAATTATTGACATTGAAAAAAATAAGTCGTATAATGCTTTTGATTATAGCAGTTTGATTTATATTGTATACTACAATATCGACCGCCTTGGGCGGTCACCGCCACTTTGTGGCGGAAATTACTGCTGTATACGCAACTTGGCGACTTCGTCGCCTCAAACTTCGTTTGAAACTTTTATTTTACTGTGTAAAATAAAAGTTAAGTTAATATATAAAAAAATATATTAATGAGTAATATAAAGAGAGGGATTTTTGTACAATGAATCTATTATCGCTGCTTCTGAATTTTAATATCCCTGTTTATCCTATTGCTCACAAGCTCCATACGCACGAGTTTCATATACTCATTGGGATAATTGCAATACTTGCTTTGCTCTTGTTTGGTGTTTTTGCTGCTTTGTATCTTAAAATTCGCCGACAAAATATTTCCGCTAAAGAGGATTTTGACAGTATTCAAGATAGTTTTTTTGCATTAGTCAGTGAAAACCCTAATGTCTTGTTGATATTTGATAAAGACGGGCAACTTGTTAATTGTAATGATACTATAATTAAGCTTTTCGGGTTTAAAGATAAAAGCGAAACTTTAGCGAATTTTTTTAATGCTTTGGAAAAATATGAAGTTAATCTGAAAGAAGGCAAAACTCCCGAAAAACTCATAAAAGAGCATATTAGAAATACGTTAGCAGAGGGTTCTGTTCATACGGAGAGTAATCTTAATATAAACGGCGGGAAATACATATTTGATTTAAGTTTTAAACGTATTCCCTATGGAAAATCAAGTGCTGTTATTTGTAATGCAAATGATATTACCGAACTGCGTAATTACGAGGTGTTTTTATCTGCGGTAAATCAAATGACATTGACTTTATTTTCCGAGATACATTCGGATATTGAAAAGTCTATGCCCATTGCGTTAGATATTATAAAAGCGGTGACAGGTGCAGACAGAATTTCACTTTGGAAAAACGTTGAAACAGAGGAGGGTTTTTTTGCTCAACGTATAGCTGCTGTGGGACATAATTACGGTAGAGATTTAAAAACAAAATTGCCTTATAATGTATTTTTGCCTGACTGGATGGGAGAAGATGTAGTTTACAGATATATTTCTCACGATACAGATAATTTCCCCGTTCAATATAAAGCTTTGGGACAATGGCTGATTAACAGTACGGGTACACAAAGTCATACTATGGTACCTTTGGTAATTGACGGCGAATTTTGGGGTTTGTTTGCTTTAATGTATAATGAAAAAGGGCATACTTATAAAGAAACATATCTCAATCTTATACGTCAGGCAGGTATTGCTGCTGCAATTGCAGAATCTAACAGCGAAAAGCAAAAACAAATTAATACGTTTGCAGAAACCTTGGGTATTTCAGGTGCTTATATTTGGGATTATGATGTAATTACAAATCATTTTGGGCTTGTGACGGATAATGTTGACTGGTTGGGTATAAAAGATAAGTACGGTGACGGGGATTTATCCGTTATTGCACCTCAAATTACTATTGCAGATGATGTAAAATTTCTTTGGAATTCATTGTTTTCATATCTTAAAACAGACGGTAAAGGCAGTTATTCTTTTACTGCAAGATTTAACAATCTTAACACCGGCGGCATTACTTGGGTGCGTGTTATAGGATATGCAACAGCTTTTGATTTAGACGGAAAAATTACAAAAATTACAGGCAGTTTTATAAATGTTGACGATTTAATGCAGGATATAAAACGCAAAAATGAAAAAGTTGAAAGCCAAAACAAGCTTATTTCCGTAATATTCGCAGCTATGACGCCTATGATTGTGTTGTTCCCCGACCGTGAACCCCTTTCTAATAAGGGTTATGATGAACTTATGCCCGGTTGGCGAGATTACTATATTTACGGTCAAGATGTTAAAAAAGATATATCGGAATTTTTGAAAAGACAAATGTCTAATCCGGAAGAACATATTGAGTCTATTGAAAAATTGAGGGAAACACATCAATCCCAAGAATGTATATGGCGTTTTCATGACGGTAGGATATATCTTTGCAAAGGCGTAAGCTTTTTTACAGGTGATACTGACGAAGCGGCAGAACTTTGGGTTATCTCTGAAATTACAGAGATTGAAAAACAGAAATGTTTATTTAATGATATATTCAACGTTATGAATCCGGCTGTTGCGGTATTTCACGACGGTACAATGCTGGCTAATGATGCGTATTCGGAAATTTTTGATAACTGGTATTATCAATATACAACTGCTACCGATGAAAATAATCCTAATGACTATAGGTCTTTAAGAGAATATTGGGACGGAATGATTACCAATGTTGACGACCATTTTGAGGCTATTAATAGATTGCGTACAACCCACCAGCACCAAGAATCTTACTGGCATTTCCGTAACGGCAGAGAATGTATTCAAAAAGGATATTGGATTGATTTAGGCAATCAAACAGGTGAATTGTGGGTGTTGTCAGACGTAACTGAACTTTATAATGCAATGAGAAAAGCTAATGAGGCAAGTGTTGCAAAGTCAATGTTCCTTTCGTCAATGTCTCACGAAATCAGAACACCTATGAATGCGATAATAGGTATGACTTCTCTTGCGAGAAGAACACACGATTTGCCGAAAATACAACGCTATCTTGAGAAAACCGAAGAGGCGGGACATCGTTTAATGTCCTTAATCAACGATGTTTTGGATATATCAAAGATTGAGAGCGGTAAACTGCAAATTGCCGAAAATGAGTTTGATTTTGTAAAAATGTGTGACAATGCGGTTAATGTTATTTCTGACAGAGCTGTTGAAAAGCGTATTGTAATTACAACTGTTTATAATGCTAAATTTACACATCTTATGTGGGCAGACGAATTGAGAATATCACAGGTTCTGGTGAACCTTTTGTCTAATGCAGTTAAATTTACTCACGACGGCGGGAATATTACAGTAACAACAGATATTATTAACGATACTTTATTGAGAATTTCCTGTAAAGATAATGGTATAGGTATCAGCGAAGAATCTTTACCCAAACTGTTCAGAAATTTTGAACAGGCAGATAAATCCATTACACGACAATATGGTGGCACGGGATTAGGACTTGCGATATGTAAACAGATTGTTGAATTAATGGGCGGGCAGATATATGTTACAAGTGAAGAGGGCGAAGGCAGTACCTTTACTTTTGAAGTACCTTTTGAATGGCGTGGAGAAATTAAAATAGCTAAGAGTGTCGGAGATATTTTAACCAAAACAAGAATTTTGGTTGTTGACGATGAGCCGGATATTACGGAATATTTTTCGGAACTTTTAAAAGGTTATTATATCAATTCCGATATTGCAAATGATGGCAGAGTTGCTATTGAACTGGCACAAAAAGCCAAAGATGACAATAAACCATATCATATTGCTTTTATTGATTGGAAAATGCCGGAGATTTCCGGAGCAGAAACAGCAAAGGCGATTAATGATATTCTGCCGGAATGTAAAGTGATTATTATTTCTTCTTATGATTGGGATGAGATTAAGGATACTTTGGGGCAATATGTTGTTGACTATATGCCTAAACCTATCCCTCCTTCCGAAATATATAACCGCATTATTACACTTCTTGATATTGAAGTAAGCAATATTAATATTCTTAATTTTAAAAACAAGAGGATTTTATTAGTTGAGGATGTTGAAGTCAACAGACTTATTGTTACGGCATTGTTGGAAGATACGGGCTGTATAATAGACGAGGCAGAAAACGGTGTTATTGCTCTTGATTTAATATCTATTGCAAAAGAAAACGGTATTCATTATGACCTTATTTTAATGGATATGCAAATGCCTGTAATGGACGGACTTACCGCAACTCGGGAGATAAGGTTATTTGACAAAAATATACCTATAATTGCAATGACTGCAAATGCTTTCAAAGAAGATGCGGATGCGTGTATCTCGGCGGGAATGAACGCTCACATATCAAAGCCCCTTGACAATGACATATTTATGCGTATACTTTCGGAATATTTAACAGATGAAAACGCGGGTTGATAGATTTATTGAAAAAGTTCCCAGAGCGTATTATGTAACGATACTTTGTAGATAGTCATAAAAATGGCTTAAAATCAAGGATTATGAAACAGTCGTAATTATCAACCCCGAGTGTTTATACTTTGAAACATTTTTTATGGGAGCAGTCGGATTGACTGCTCCTATAAAATTGTAAATTATTTCGATTTTAAGAGTTTTCGTTTCTTTGTCAGTTTCATAAATTTTAATTTTGTCAATAAACTCGTGTAAAATTTCATAATTCAATTCCGTGATTTCGATAACGGAGACGAAAGAAGTTTTCTTAGGGAAAAATTGCCGCAACAAACCATTGGTATTTTCGTTGGTACCACGTTGCCAAGACAATATGGATCGCAAAAATACATATCCATTTTCGATTTTTCGGCAAGTTTAATATTGTCCCGCAAATTCCTTGCCATTGTCGACAGTAAACGTCTTTTTCAGGTTATCGGGAATGTTCTCAAAAGCCTTAAAATCAGTAAAATTATTCCTCAAAAGGATTATGCAAAATTTGAAATTAAAAAGCCCGATGCACTTATTGTAAAAAAGCCTGTGGTTATAGCAGCTATAGAGTGGAAACAATCAAGTAAACTTAAAACAGAAAAACAAATTAATTCGGATATTTAACAGTAATTTGGGACAGCACAAGCTTTAGATGCTAAAATTTACATTGTAACCGACGATAAGAAAACATTTTGGATTAATGCACTTACCGGCCAATCGTATCATTGACGAGAGTGGTACGCCTATATCTACTGTTTTTAACAAAAATTCACAAGACTGTGTGAAACTTATAAATAGAATTCTTTCTTCAATAAATAAGGATAACGATGTCTTGCGTGTTTTGTCAGTAGTTGACCCGTGCCATTGGCACGTCAAGTTTGGCAAGATTTATGGGCTGTATCTGGTGCAACTCCGGAAAACTGCCTCTATACGTTTGTTGAAGTCTTTATTTTTAAATATTTAAGCGATCTTGGTGTGTTACAAGGTTTGTTGTTCTCCTCTTTAATCACTTGTTGTTTCTATATACGCATAATAGTGAAAATGACGTCCTTGAATACTATGCTAAACAAGTACCCAGAAATAAAAAAGCGTTTCCCACGCAACGCAAAAGACAACACAATGATAATTAATGGTACAATTTTCGTTTCAAAAGATGATAATGTTGTTGACGGATATTCTGTAGTATTTAAGAAGATATTAGAGCGTTTTCAGTCATTCGGTACATTTGAAAATATAGATTATGACTTTAAGAGCAAGCTATTTGAAACCTTTTTGAAAGAATCAATTAGCAAGAAGAACTGGGGTCAATTCTTTACACCTTTGAAAGTTGTACGAGCTATTGTAAGTATGGCAGATATTCGTCCCGGAATGAGTATTTGCGACCCAGCTTGCGGAGTAGGAAAATTTCTATTAGAACCGGTTTTGTACAATTTAAGTAAATACTATAAAATTGAAAACAACAAATTGATACCACAAATTACGCTTGAGGGTTTTGATAAAGACGAGCAAAAAACAAGGGTCTTGACTAGAACAGAGGATTTTCTCTGAATAATTTGAGCAAAAATTTATAGAGATTTTTATTTCGATTATTAAATCTGAATTCAGTTTCTTTCAGAAAAAGAATAAATTTTTCTTTTTTAATACCTTTAAATTTATTCAATCTGTGTTTAGCATAAATCCAAAAACTCTCAATCCCATTAATGTGATTTCCGTTACCTTTTGAGAATTCATTTTCACCGTGATTAACACGAAAATGTTTTTCATAACCAAGGTCTACTAATCCATCATATCCACGCCAATCATCGCTGTAAATTACACTTTCAATGTCAGCTCTTCCTCGAATTATAGCCGATAAAGTGGCACTTTTGCAGTCCGGCACTATCTCAGTATACACTTCTCCGCCACGTTTGTAAAGTCCAAAAACAATAGTTTTTAAACCTGCACCTCGACCTCTTTTTCCTTTAACACGAGTAGGTCCGAAGTAGCT
>JAISIJ010000192.1 GCA_031262245.1 Oscillospiraceae bacterium
TAGAACGAACTATTTCAATTCTTTCGGAATATGGTATAACAGGGTGCTTACCTTTGGTTTCAAAAATTAAATCATCAGTACTTACACCTACGATTAATTTATCACACATCCCTTTTGAACTTTTTAGTAAGTTCAAATGTCCTATGTGAAACATATCAAAAGCTCCTGCTGTATATCCTATAATCATTTTAAAAACTCCAAAAATTTTATTATTTGTTCCATTTTTATATTGTCTAAATCATAATGCTTTTTTGTAAGCATATTTTGCGGTATCTGCAAGTAGTCACCATATCTTAATTTAAAATATGGAATTGGATTATGTGGTATTTTTACATTAAGATTTTCAAATGGAGCAGTAATTGTAGGAAAAAAACACTCTGAAGGATATATTCTTGTATTTAATTGTTGATTAAGAGATAAAAATTGTTCTACTGACCACATTATATAATTTTTTTGATTTTCTTTGTTGAATAATTTCTCTTGAAGGATTCTGTATTTATGAAAAACAGGTTCTAAAAAATCATATTTATCTTTTACTATATCATTTTCGTTAATTAAAAACAGAGTTTCCCTATTTATACATTCTCTTAACTGTTTCCAAGTGTTCCAAGAATCCTTACAGCAATCATCTACATATACATAGGTAAAAATGTCTATCATTAAAGGAGTTTGAAATTGTTTGAAAACAAATTTAAAGCATTTTTGTGTGCCACCATCTCTTTTAAATTTTATATAATTAGTTTTTTCTATCCATTCTTGAATTTCCCATTTATCACTTGTAGATAAAAGATTTTTAAGTTTAATGTAATCTCCGTACATCATTCCCACATCAAGGTCATCATCCCAAGGAATAAACCCTTTGTGCCTTATTGCACCTAATGCACTCCCACTATTCAGCCAATATTTTATGTCGTTTTCAGAACATATTTTATGAAAACTATCTAACATAACAACTAAAGCTTCTTGTAATAATCTAATATTAGAATCTGAAGCTTTGGGAACATTAAGAAAAAAATCAAGTTTTCTATTTTCAATAGATTTATCATCATTAAGGTTTTTTATAAAGTTATCAAAATTAATACTTTCAAACCTATGGGTGCAAGTAAAATTTTTAGAATGAGTATCAAAAGAAACACAGTCTAAAATATTTTTGTTCTCAGAATTAAGCAATACGATGTTAAGCCCACGCTCATTTGCTGAATAATCAGTTCCGTCAATGATGATTCTGGAAACATTTCCGTTTAATAATGATTGACTAATTACTTCGATATTTTCAAAGACTGCCTTAGCAGTATCACCTATTACTAAATTTTCACTTATGCAAGTTCCGTTTTTTATTATTGCACAAAAACTTGCATTATTAGTCAGTAATTTATTACTTGCATAACTTAATTCAGAAGATATTCCTAATTTACGCAATTTAAATGATAGCTCATCTTTTATAGAATAACCTATGATGTCTTTTACGGATATAACTATAATTAATTTTTCTCTTTCCTCATACACTAAATCTAAATATTTATATACATCATCGGTTAAGTTAAATATATTGTGATTAGAAGGTAATTTGAATAATTCGGTAAAAATATTCTCATTCATGTTTAATATCTCCTAAATACTTTTTTACAATATTGCCGTAATCCATATTTACTATATCAAAGAAAATTTTATGTTCTTTTTCTGTAGCCATGTCATCAACAGAAATATAAAAATCACAATTATAAGTCTTATGACACTCGAAAGCCGAAATCATAACAACAGAAGTATATGGAATATGTCCGATATTTGTAGTTAATGCAAAATTAATTAAAGGACGTTCAGGCCTATCGACTTCATTTTGATAATATTTACAGTCAAACGGTTCAAAAGGTTTATAAATAGGTATTGTTTGAGGTAACATACATTCAACAGTTTCGCACATATCAAAATTACACATATCAACTAGGGTTTTATCTGATTTATTAAAAACCGCAAAATTAAAACCTCTATTATTAACAGAAAAATTAACACCATTGATAAAAATCTGCCCGAATCCACTACGAGTAACCCTACTTTCAACGTGAATAAAATCTTCGTTGAATTTTTCAGTTACATAAACCATAGGCTCATTTTGAGTTCCGAGTTTTTCTTGATGAATTTCTCCGCCGTCAATTATTGCAAGATAACCTTTGAAACCTTTATTTTTAGAAAATTCAGTTTTAAGTCCCAACGCTTTAAAACTATCATCTATTTCCGGGGTTATGAATTTTCCTATTATATCGCAAATTACTACATAAATAATTAAATCCGATTTTTTATCGTTGAGCTCTTTTAAATACGAAACTAAGTTTGAATGATTAATACTCATTTTTTCATTCCCTCTAAATACCCCCACCAAAAATCAGCAGACATCATATTTTTAGCTTGATTTCGGTAAGAGTTAATTATATTTTCTTTATTTTCGTTGTAGTAATTAAAAAGTTCGTCGTGACGTTTTATGAGTTCGGCATATTTTTTTCTGTCGATAGTAAGAATTGCGATTGATTTTTTCGGGACAGAAGTTAAAATAATATGCTTTTTAAGAAATTGTTTTCCTGGGCTTTGAAAAAACATCTGTGCAATAAACGGCAAATTTTTGTCGTCAAGAATGGTATCGGAGAGGGTATGACCATTATCTGTTTCTTCAAAAAGCTGCATATCCTGTTCGGAAAGCGGAACATAATCATACGCAGTATTCATTTGTTCATCGGTAAATCCGAAATTTGAAACAGGAATAAGTTGCTGATTTTTAGTACATTGAGATTTTAATTTTTGCTCACCATTTAAGGATTGGAGAAATCCCGGGCCTTTCATAAAATCGTCAAGTGCATCAAGCAAATGTTCGCAGGCGGTATAATTAAATTTGCGAATTTCTCCCCTAAAATCTCTTTCAATACGTTTTATAAATTCGGCTTTCGGAAAAACTCCGCTTGTAGCCTGTATAACAAGAGGATTTCTGATTGAAAGATAATAATCGAGAGCCTCATTTTCCTTGTCCCAAAAAGGCATATGCCAAATACCGATTCCGTTTAAAGTAATAAATTCAGCTTTATTCCTCAAAGAAAATTCAATATCATCGGTACGATAAAAAATCGGGAGAGATAAATTTTCTTTATTTATAAACTTAATCGGAACAGCACAAAACCACCAAGCACCATACATATTATTTACAGTATATTCAAGTTCGTTAAACAGCACATGGTCGTATAAACAAAGGTCAAATTGCGGTTTTAACGAACGCCAAGAAGCCAGTCCCTCATCAATAAATCCGATATTTTCAAACTGTATATTATGCTGACTGAGGTTAAGCATAGCCCCACTTATAAATCTGTCCTTATACTCCGATTTTAGAAATTTTAAAAGTGAATATGTGCGATTAAGACTTTCGGTATTTATTTCAACGTCATCATCCATAAAAAGAACGTGTGTTGCCAAATATTCTTTCTTTTCTGCAAGGTCAATAACTTCGAGCATACCTCTTGTAAAACCGCCTGCACCGCCGACATTTGCGTTTGGAACAAGTTTAATTTTTTCGCCGTTTATCTCATTTTCACTAAGCGAGCTACCATTGTCAACAACGACCATATACAAGTGTTCTGCAAGCTCGTTGTCAGTTTCGTAAATTTTTTCTTTCAACAAATTCACATTGTGTTTAATATACTTTTCTTTTTTGAAAGTAGTGGAACAAATTGCAATATTTACATCATTAATTTGTTCAATTTCAGCAGAATAATATCCTCCGTATATAGTCAAAGGAGTTACGGCAGTAAGAATAAAACCGACGACATCGCTTTCTTCGTAATCAATAGGAATAACAAT
>JAISIJ010000195.1 GCA_031262245.1 Oscillospiraceae bacterium
CCTCTTCGGTATCACCTGTAAAAAAGCTTAAACCCCTGCAAAGATATATACTGCCGTCGTGAAAATGCCAAATACATTCCTGTGGTTGATGTGTTTCCCTTAATCTTTCAATAGCTGCAATATTTTCTTCCGGATTAGACATTTTCTCGCCCAAGAAACTTGATATATCTTTTTTGGCGTCTTGACCGTAAATAAAATAATCACGCCAACCAGGCATAAGTTCGTCATAAGTCTTATTGGAAAGAGGTTCACGATTTGGTAGCAACACCACCATAGGCGTCATAGCTTCAAATATTGCGGAAATAATTCTGTTTTGGCTTTCAACTTTTTCATTTTTGCGACTTATATCTTGCATTAAATCGTCAACATTTATAAAACTACCTGTAATTTGCGTGATTTTTCCGTCTGAATCAAAAGATGTCGCATAGCCTATAACACGCACCCAAGTAATACCGCCGGTTTTAAGATTATTAAACTTTGCCGTAAAAGAGAAACTGCTTTTACCGTCGGTTTTAAGATATGTAAACAATGAGTTCCAAAGGAGCTCTAAATCCTCCGAAAGAATAATCTGAGGAGCAATAACGGATAAATTTCCGTCACCGTATTTATTTTTTATGCCTAACCAGTCAATATTATCCGTAACAAGTCCGAAACGATTTGTAATTACATCGTAATCCCAAATATAAGCACCCGAAATGCCCAAGGTTTCCGCAAATGTATTAATTTGTTTTTGCTTTTCACTGTTAGATTCTGCAATTGCAGCGGCAATACCCGCCTGACGTATAAGAGTGAGATATGTTTCTTTGTAAGTATGACTTTTATCGTTATACATTAAAGCAAACAAGCCCCAAAATTCGCCGTCAATTACCAAAGGAACCATAGTATGACTTTGTGTGCCTGTTGAATTAATCAGCCACTCGCCCAAAGCTTTATATTGAACCGGAAAATTATCCGTATCGTGGGAAATATATTTATAAGCTATATCTTCGCCCAACCAATCGGGCAAAAACACGTCATAGGGCAATTTTGTTTTTAAATCTCTGCCGTAATTATGACCGACAGCGGCGATACGTTGAGCATAAAGCTTGCCTTCGCTTTCGATATTTTTCCAAAGAGAAACTCTGTCGGCACCTGCCACCTCTTTTATAATATCCAACGCAATAGGCATAGACATTTCAATATCCGAATGTATCTCGGAAAATAAAATCAATGTCATTTTATTTACCGCAGACAAAAACACCTCGTAATTGCGAAGTTCGGTAATATCATTTGCGTTACAAATAACAGCATAGGATTTTCCGTAGGGTATGCGTTTAAGGGTTAAATCAAAAACGTATTTTCCGCCGTTTATATCAAGATAAGTTTCTATATGAACAGACCCCTCCGCCAAAGCATTTTTAATATGCTCTTTTAAGAGTTTCTCGGGGTTTTTGTCCGATTTAATATTAACGGCGTATTTTTCAACAGAACTGAAAAAATCAGCCAACGTTTCGCTCTTATCCTTAAAACCGAAAAGATTAACGATAGCATCGTTACAGTTAATAAGCTGACCCTGTTCGTCAAATATAAGCGAAATATTAGGATTTTCGCTGACTAATGCAAAAAAACTATCTTGCATACTGTCAAAATCTTTTTTTGTGGAAATGTTTTGTCGTCGGCTTTTAAAATACAAAACAGCAAAAAGACAAAGCAAGAGAAAGATAAGCATTGCAACTATCGCAATGAAAATATGTACCTCACGAGAGTGATAATTTTGAACAGCAGAGTAAACAGGGCTGTTAATTTTCAAAAGCAATGACAGTAAATTCATTACAAAAAGCTCCCTCAAAAATATATTTATTCAACAGCATTTGTTTTTATTCATAATATACAAAGTCTATTTTACGACATTTTTCTCTCAATGTCAAGAATTTAAAAAATAAACTTAAAAATAATCAACTCTGCCGCCTTTTGAAAATATTTTTTAGTTGTAAAACACTTGACACAGCGGGCAACAGGTGCAACAGGTCCTGCGGCACTTGACAACGTTCAAAATTATCAACCCGGCAAGACAGATTACCCAGTCGGAACAGTCGTGATGTATGACAATAAACCATACATCGTAACGTCTAACCCACAAAACGGCGGAACTCCCGATACAGACCCCAACTTTTCTGAATTAGAGATAACAAGCAACGTTCCCGGGGCAACAGGGGCGACTGGTGCAACAGGTCCTGCGGCACTCGATAACGTTCAGAATTATCAACCCGGCAAGACTGATTATCCAGTCGGTTCTGTGGTAATGTATGACAATAAACCTTACATTGTAACGTCTAACCCACAAAGCGGCGGCGCACCCGACACAGACCCGAAATTTTCTGAATTAGAGATAACAAGCCACGTTCCCGGGGCGACAGGGGCGACAGGTGCAACAGGTCCTGCGGCGCTTGATAATGTTCAAAATTACCAACCGGGCAAAACAGATTATCCTGTGGGAACAGTCGTAATGTACGACAATAAGCCTTACATTGTAACATCTAATCCCCAAAGCGGCGACACACCCGACACAGACCCGAGT
>JAISIJ010000269.1 GCA_031262245.1 Oscillospiraceae bacterium
CAACGGAGAGGAAAGCAAATTACAGGAATTGACGGATAATGTTTGCCTTACCTCTTCGGGAAAGATTATCAAACCGAAAACACTCGGGCAAAAGGAATATATTAACGCTATTTCAAAAAATACTGTTGTTTTGGGCATAGGTCCTGCGGGAACAGGTAAAACTTACCTTGCTGTGGCTATGGCGGTAAAAGCTTATCGTGCAAAACAAATTCAAAAAATAATCCTTACACGTCCCGCTGTTGAGGCAGGAGAAAATTTGGGATTTTTGCCCGGCGACCTCCAAACAAAAGTAGACCCATATCTTCGTCCGCTTTATGATGCCTTAATAGATATGTTCGGAACGGAAGTATATAAACGTCATATTGAAAGAGGTACAATAGAAGTTGCACCTTTGGCATATATGCGTGGAAGAACACTTGAAGATGCTTTTATAATCCTTGACGAGGCACAAAATGCAACCAACGAGCAGTTTAAAATGTTTCTTACACGTTTAGGAAATAATTCTAAAATGGTAATCACAGGGGATATAACACAAATTGATTTACCAACCTCGAAAAAATCGGGCTAAAAAGAGGCAATAAAAATACTGCAAGATATTGACGATTTAAAAATTCATTATTTCAAAGATACAGATGTTGTCAGACATAAATTAGTTCAGGATATTATCAACGCATATGCAAAATACTCACAATGAGGTAATAATGGTAAAGGTATATATACAAAACAAACAAAAAAAATTAAAATTGCCCACAGGTTTAAGGTTATTAATCAAAAAATCTTGTGCCGCGGCTGCGGTATATGAAAAAACACCTTTTAAAGCGGAAATAAGTGTAACCTTAGTTGACGACAAAGAAATTCAACAGTTGAATAAACGTTATCGTCAAAAAGATATTCCCACAGACGTACTCTCTTTTCCTATGTTTGAAAAAGAAAATCTACCTGTTATTCCCACTGATGAAGAAATACCTTTAGGAGATATTGTAATATCTATTGAAACTGCTATTCACCAAGCACAAATTTTCAATCATTCATTTGAGAGAGAAATTGCTTTTCTTACAGTCCATTCAATGTTGCATTTATTGGGATATGACCACGAAACCTCAAAAAGAGATGAAAATGAAATGTTTCGCAAACAAGAGGAGATTTTAGGTTTATTAGGTATTAAAAGAGATTTTGCCTAATCTTAAATTTTTATTATGATTAAAAAAATAATTCGTATAATTGAAAAATATGACCTTGCAAATAAATCGCAAAAAATTACAATCGCTTTATCAGGCGGTGCTGACAGCACCGCTCTATTATTAGTTATGAAAGAATTAGGCTATAACATAAACGCTGTCCATATCAATCACGGTATCAGAGGAGACGAGGCAAAACGAGATGAAATTTTTTGCGGCGAATTGTGTTTTAAGTTAAATATCCCTTTGGATATACGATATTTTAATGTCCCCGAAATTGCCTATGAGAAAAAAAAGGGTATTGAAGAAACCGCAAGAGAAATACGCTATGAGGTATTCGGCGAGAATGAATTAACCGCAACTGCACATAACGCCGATGATAATGCAGAAACTGTCCTCTTCAATCTTATCAGAGGTACGGGAATTAAAGGTTTATGCGGTATACCGCCTAAACGCCAAGGAATAATTCGTCCGCTGATTGAATGTACACGGCGGGAAATTGAAGATTTTCTTAATCACCGCAACCAACGCTTTATCATTGACAGCACTAATCTCTCCGACGATTACACAAGAAATAATATCAGACATAATATCATACCGAAAATCAAAGAGATTAACCCGAATTTTGCAGGTTCTGTTACAAAAACCGTCAATGCTTTGAAGTTAGATAATGATTTTCTCAATAGCATTGCCTTTGAATTAACAAAAGATACCCCAAAAGCTTTACGTCACCGTATAATTGAAAAAATCTTAATTGAAAAAGGTTATTTTGTTAATTTCGGAAAAATAAACGACTTAGACAATATCTTTATGAAGACAGGTTCGATATTTGAGGGTGATAAACTAAAAGGAGAAAGACCTCTTTAATTTTTTTGCTTTTTTATTGACATTATACTTTTTTCTTATTATAATAGTCATAATGGTACAAAATCGGAAAATTATGTCCGTTTTACAGGAAATACTGCAAAACGGCGATATTGAGAATTTTAAACAGGAAGCAAAATGGATTTTGCAATCTGCGGAAAATGAAAATCAAGCTTTATCTTTTGCAAAGAAACGAGCAGAACATTACCCTTTGCAATATATTTTAGGTGAATGGGATTTTTACGATTTAACGCTGAAAATCGGTGAAGGGGTTTTAATCCCACGCACTGATACGGAAATATTGGTTGATAAAGTAAAAGATTTTTCCGCTCCCCTATCCCACCCTGTTATTATCGACCTTTGCAGCGGTTCGGGTGCAATTGCCTTTGCTTTAGAAAACCAACTCCCCAACGCTGAAATATTTGCACTTGAATATTCCGAAAAAGCTTTTTCTTTTCTTGAAATAAATAAGAAAAACTTAAATTCAAGAGTAGAATTAATTCAAGCAGATGTTTTAAATTATAATACAAACAAAAAATTTGATATTATTACCTGTAACCCACCCTATCTCACCGAAAAGGATATTGAAAACTGTCAATATGAATTGAAATTTGAGCCTGTTCTTGCTTTAAACGGAGAACAAAATGCGGACGGCTTAAGATATTACCGTGAAATATCCGCTCTTTGGCGAAAAAATCTTAATAAAAACGGCAGATTATTTTTTGAAATAGGTGCAACGCAAGACTCAGATGTAAAAGAGATATTATCCCAGAATGATTATAAAAATATAGAAATATTCAAAGATTACAGCGGATTTAACAGAGTAGTTACTGCTGTAATATAATAGAGGTTAAAAATGGCTGCAAAAAATTCAGATAAAACGAAAATAGTTCCCGTTAAAAAAATTACCGACAGCGATGAAAAGAAAAAAGCACTTGATGCCGCAATTGCAATGATTGAACGCACTTACGGTGCGGGTTCTGTTATGCGTTTAGGTGCAAACACCGCTTTGAATGTTGATGTAATACCCACAGGTTCACTCACCCTTGATAACGCTTTGGGGATAGGCGGCTTGCCCAAAGGTCGTATTGTTGAGATATACGGACCTGAAAGTTCAGGTAAAACAACCGTTGCTCTCCACGCTGTTGCAGAGGCACAGAAATTAGGTGGTATTGCTGCGTTTATAGACGTTGAACACGCCCTTGACCCTATATATGCCGCTAACCTCGGTGTTGACACAAAAGAGTTAGTCGTTTCTCAACCTGACAGCGGCGAACAGGCACTTGAAATTTTAGAAAGCCTTATACGTTCGGGTGCTGTAGACATTATAGTACTTGACAGCGTTGCCGCACTCACAACAAAAGCCGAAATAGACGGTCTTATGGGCGATGCACAAATGGGTGCATTGGCAAGACTTATGTCACAGGCTATGCGTAAACTCACTTCTGTTATCTCAAAATCAAGCTGTGTCGCTGTGTTTATAAACCAAATTCGTGAGAAAATCGGTGTTGTTTACGGTAACCCCGAAACAACCACAGGAGGACGTGCGTTAAAATTCTATGCCTCCGTGAGAATTGAAGTCCGCAAAGGTGAATCAATCAAAGACAGCGGTGAAATTTTAGGCAGCAGAACAAAATGTAAAGTTGTTAAAAATAAAGTTGCTCCTCCCTTTAAAGAATGTGAATTTGATATAATATACGGTAAAGGCGTTTCTCGTTTAGGTGAACTTTTAGACTTGGCAATAGAATTTAATGTCATTCAAAAAAGCGGTTCTTGGTTCAGTTACGGTGCTGAACGTTTGGCACAGGGACGAGATAACACAAAAGAATTATTGCAAAAAAACGAGGCTCTTGCTAAAGAAGTCGAAGAGAAAGTGCAATTTATTCTTAAAAACAGAAAAGACGACCCTACCCTTGCACCTACTGCCGCCCCCACTAAAAACTCAAAAAACTCCAAAACTGCTGCCGCTGTTGTTGCCGACCAATTTGAAGACGAGTTTGATGAATTTGAAGTACCGGATAACGCTTAATTATGGAAATTATAGATATTCAACCATTTAAAAACAGTCTGTTTTATGTTTTATTAGATACTCGTAAAAGGCTGTATGTTTCAAAAGAAATTATTATAAAATACGAGTTAGAAATCGGTAAAATTCTTGATATAGTTGAAGTTAAAGAGATTTACCGCGAGAGTTTATTTTTTCGTGCAATGTTAAAAGCTAATAATATGCTTGCAAAACGTGCTTATTCCGTTAAAGAAATGATGTCTAAAATTACCGATGCTTTTAATGAAGAATTAGCTGAAAGAGTAATCGAAGAACTCGTTAAAGCGGATTTGCTTGACGACAAAAAATATGCCGCCGAACTTGCTTATTCATATTGTGAAGTTAAACAGTACGGCAAAATCCGTGCAATACAAAATATGCGTAACCACGGATTAGACGAAGATATATGTAAAACAGCACTTGAAAAGTATAACTTAAACACCGTTGACAGAATAGTTAATATTATCAAAGTACGATTTTCAACGGAAATTCAAGCTGATAAATATAATCAAAAAATCAAAAACAGATTGTATGCAAGAGGCTATTCTTTTGAAGATATTAATACTGCAATTAAAAAATATTTAGAGGATTCGGAATAAAATTCAATGAAAATAGGATTTGTATCTTTGGGTTGCCCTAAAAATCAAGTAGACGGCGAACGTATATTATGGACATTGTTTAATGTTTATAATCATACCCTTGCACCTGCAGAAGAAGCCGATATTGTAATAATCAATACCTGCGGTTTTATACAATCCGCTAAAGAAGAGGCTATTGATACTATCCTTGAATTTGCCGATTTAAAATCGCAAGGGCGAATTAAGCATATAATAGTAACCGGATGTTTGGCAGAACGTTATAAAGAAGAAGTTAAAGAACTGCTCCCGGAAGTTGATGCTGTTATCGGCTTGGGTAAAAATAAAGACATACATACAGTTATTGAAGAACTCTCAAGAGAAGAAGATAAAACAATTCTCTCTTTCGGAGGTAAAGCAGATATAACAGGTAAACGAATGTTGCTTAACGCCCCTTATACTGCTTATCTCTCAATCTCCGACGGTTGTTCAAATAACTGTACCTACTGTGCTATTCCTCAAATACGAAGTAAGTATCGTTCTGTGCCTATAGAGGATATAATAACACAGGCAGAAGAATTAATTGCATTAGGTGTAACGGAATTGATTTTGGTTGCACAAGATACTACTATGTACGGCATTGATTTATATAAAAAATATGCTTTACCTGAACTCTTGAAAAAACTCTGTGAATTTGAACAATTGCATTGGATTAGAATACTCTACACTTACCCCGAACGCATTACAGACGAATTGCTTGACGTTATGGCAGAAAACGAAAAAATAGTTAACTATCTTGATATGCCTATACAACATTGTAACAAAGATATTCTGAAAAGTATGAACCGCAAAGGTGACAGAGAAACATTAAACGATTTAATATCCAAAATACGCAATAAACTCCCCGATGTTACCTTAAGAACTACCCTTATCGCCGGTTTTCCCGGTGAAACAGATTTACAGTTTGAAGAACTTGCGGAGTTTGTTAAAAAAGTTGAGTTTGATAGGTTGGGTTGCTTTGCCTATTCACAAGAAGAAGGCACAAAAGCGGCTGAATTTGAAGACCAAATTGACGAAGATATAAAACAACATCGTGCTGAGTTAATCGAAGATATGCAAAGACGTATCACAGAAAATAAATGTAACGAAAAAGTCGGAAAAATACTCGAAGTCCTTACGGAAAGTTACGATACAATTGAGAAAATATACTGCGGCAGAACTAAATCCGACACCCCTGACATAGACTGTAAAGTGTATTTTAAATCAAGTGCAAAAATCAAAAACGGCGAATATATTAATGTTAAAATAGAAGACGTAATGGAGTGCGATTTGTTAGGTGTGGTATAAATGGGCAAAACTAAAATACGAGCGGCAATAAATAACATTGTTGTTTTTGTTATATGTTTGATTTTAGTGGTACTTGTAACCATTGTATCTCTTGCTTCAATCAATCATATGAGCGGCAACGCAAAAGTTATTAACTATGCAGGCATTGTCAGAGGAGGCTCTCAAAAACTCTTTAAAATGGAGTTGGCAGGAGCTTATAACAACAATACAGGCAAATACGGCGACACGGAAGTCCATAAACGCGACCAACTTATTTCACGTTTAAGTAAAATCGTCAACGGTTTGCAAATAGGTGACGGCGGCAGTTGGGGAAGTAGAGAAGACGGCAACTATGAGAGTTTCAAATTCCGTGTACCCGACGATAAAAAATTCCTTGATTATATGCAGCAAATTCAAGTGAGTTGGAGTGAATTGCAAACCTGTATATACGAGGTTCGTGACGATTTACGTTCTCCCGAAGAACTCTATGATTTATCGGAAAAATATTTTCAACTCTGTAATGATATGGTTGCCGCAGCGGAAGAATATTCCGAAAATCAAGTTACGGATATGAGAAATACCCTTTTTGCAGTTGATATTGTTTTCTTTATATTTATAGTTACAACTATAGCTATGATGGTACTCTCAGAAAGTAACAAACGCAAAGTAGAATCTTTAGGAAAATTAGCTTACTTTGATATTCTCACAACCCTTAACAACCGCACCGCCTGTGAAGAAGTAATAGAAAAAATCAAAAACCGCACAGGTGAAGAAAAGAAATCTGTCGGCGTAATGATGTTGGATATGAATAACCTTAAACTCGCAAATAACTTCTTAGGACATCAAGGCGGCGACAAAATAATTAAAGCTTTCGGTGAATGTCTGAATCAAACTGCCCAAAAGCACAATGTCTTTGCCGGACGTTACGGCGGTGACGAATTTATTTTCATTGCAGAAAATATTGAAGAAAATAAACTTATTGAAATACAAAATGATATTCATCTTGCCATTAACGAATATAACAAACTCGCAACACTCTCAATTGAAAAAATATCTTTTGCCATCGGATTTGCTTTTGCAGAAGAAAATGAAGATTTTTCAATCAATGATTTAATCTATAAAGCAGATAAAGAAATGTACGAAAACAAACGTCTTATTAAAGAAAAAATTCAAAATACTGATACCCCCACAGAAAATTAAAGAGGATATAATATGAATTTACCAAATAAACTTACAGTTTTAAGGATATGTATAGTACCGTTTTTTATAGCGGCTTTTTATCTGCCTGAAGTTTCAAAAGGGAATATATCATACAATGCGTTAGCGGCTTTAATGTTCTTCGTTGCCGCCGCATTAACAGATGCTTTAGACGGACATATTGCACGTTCCCAAAATCTTATCACCACTTTCGGTAAATTCCTTGACCCTCTTGCTGATAAAATCCTTACAACAACCGCTCTACTTATCTTTGTTGAGTTAGGTAAATTCTCCGCTCTCCCTGTTATAATCATAGTTTCAAGAGAATTTATGGTAAGCGGTTTGCGTCTTGTTACCGCAAAAGAAGGTGTTGTTGTTCCCGCAGGATTTACAGGTAAACTGAAAACCGCCGTAACTATGGTTACTGTTGTTTTAACTCTCGCCGTTATGTCTTTCAACCTTAAAGACTGGAATACAATCTTACAGATTTTAATATGGATTTGTGTTGCATTAACTGTTATCTCGGGTTATGATTACTTCAAAGAGTTATCACCTTATATTAAAACAGACGATTATCCCGAAGTTGAAGATGAAGAATATGAATTGTTTGACCCCAACAAAGATTACAGTTACGGTATGGTTGACGATGAGAATATTAAATCTGAAGAAAAAAACATAGAAGAAAAGAAAGAAAAAACTGAAGAAAAAAGCGTAGAAGAAAAGAAAGAAAAAAATACCGAACCCAAAGACCCAAATTTCAAAAATCTTACTGAGGTAACTAATGAATAAAACAATCAAATTGCTTGAAAAATTAGGATTCTTTTTGACTGATGAATGGAAAAAATTTAAACAAAGTGATTTGGTTACCGAATTACTGGAGAATTTGAAAAACGGCATTAATGAAGAATTAAAATATATTAAGAAAAATTCAAAAACAGCAAATTTTTTTAACGATATATATCTGAATATTGAGAATGAAATCGAAAATGTTAAGAAAAAAGACCCTGCCGCTAAAACTGCTATAGAGATTATTCTGACATATTCGGGCTTTCACGCCGTTCTTGCATATCGTATTGCTCACTTTTTCTATAAGAAAAAATTCTTTACCCTTGCAAGGGTAATATCACAGTTTTCACGATTTGTTACAGGTGTTGAAATTCACCCGGGAGCAAAAATCGGTAAGGGATTGTTTATTGACCACGGCTCGGGGGTTGTAATCGGTGAAACAGCTGTAATCGGTGATAATTGCTTGATTTATCAAGGTTCAACCTTAGGGGGAACAGGAAAAGATACCAGCAGCAGACGTCACCCTCGTTTAGGGAATAATGTTATGGTCGGTGCCGGTTCAAAGGTTTTAGGCGGTATATCCATAGGAGATAATGCACTAATCGGAGCGGGAGCTGTTGTCACAGATGATGTTCCCGAAGATTATACGGCAGTAGGTGTTAAAGCAAGCCTTTTACCCCCTTATCACCGACGTGCAGAACTCAATCAAGGTGAAGATGCTGTCAGCCTTGACGATTTAAGAGAACAAGTTGAAAAAATTACATTGCAAATACAACACCTTGAAGATAATTGTGAAAGTCATAAATCAAATAAAGGTAAAATATGAGATTATATAATACACTCACAAGAGAAACAGAAGACCTCAACTGCAATTCGGAAGTGTTGATATACACTTGCGGACCTACTGTTTATAACTATATTCATATCGGAAACGCAAGACCTATTTGCGTTTTTGATGTGTTAAGACGATATTTAAAATACTGCGGACTTAAAGTTAAATACGTCCTTAACTTTACCGATGTTGACGATAAAATAATTAATAAATCCAATGAAGAGGGAGTTTCAGCAAAGGAGTTATCCGATAAGTATATCAATGAATATTTCACGGATGCAAGGGGATTAAATGTCCTTGACGCTGATGTTCACCCTCGTGTTTCTGAAAATATGGACACTATTATCAATCTTATAACAAAAATTAAAGATAACGGTTTTGCATATCAATCGGGAAACGATGTTTTCTTCAGTGTAAGAAAATTTAATGAATACGGTAAACTCTCGGGTAAAAACATTGACGACTTACAAAGCGGAGCAAGAGTAAGTGTTAATGAAAACAAAGAAAATCCCTTGGATTTTGCTATTTGGAAAGGTGCAAAAGAGAATGAACCCTCTTGGGATTCACCTTGGGGGAAAGGTCGCCCCGGCTGGCATATCGAATGTTCTGCAATGAGTATGAAATATCTCGGAGAAACAATTGATATTCATTGCGGCGGAGCAGATTTAATCTTCCCTCACCACGAAAATGAAATAGCACAATCCGAAGCGGCAACAGGTAAACCCTTTTCACGTTTCTGGTTGCATAACGGATTTATTGATATTGACAATGTAAAGATGTCAAAATCAAAAGGTAACTTTTTCTTGGTAAGAGATGTTGCAAAAGAATACGGCTATGAAGTTATCAGATATATGATGATACAATCCCATTATGCAAGCCCCATTAACTATACAACAGATGTGTTAAATGCCGCTAAATCAAGCCTTGACAGATTATATCAATGCCGTGAAAACCTTGAAAAAGCTCTTAAAACCGCTGTTGACACAAACGATTATGCAGATGAGAATTATACTGAAATTTGCAAATTCTCAAATAATTTTAAGTCTGCTATGGACGATAATCTGAATACCTCTCTTGCTTTGGGAACACTTTTTGATTTAGTGAGATTTGCAAATACCCTTGCTAATAATCCCGATTCTCCTAAGAAAAGCTTAGAGAGCGTTTTGGGTGTATTTAACGAGATAACCGACGTTTTAGGTTTATTATACGAACGCAAGGAAGAAAGTATCCCACAGGAAATTTCAGAATTAGTTGAACAATGGGAAACTGCACGCAAAGCTAAAGATTTCTCTCTTGCAGACGAATTAAAAGCAAAAATTTCAACCTTGGGATATAAAGTTGAAGTTACAAGACAGGGTACAAATATCAAGAAAAACAATTAGGAATATAAATGGAAAAGAAAACAAAAGCACAGAAAATCGTAAAAATCATCCTTATTATCTGCGTTATTGCCCTAATCCTCTCCGTAACTATCTTTAATTTCTACTCTTGCACAACAAATTCAGGAACCTATGTTGATATGACTGATGCAAATGTCCTCCAAGTATCCGAATTGAAAGTGGACAACGGGGGTGTATCAGAAGGGACAGGCGTTGCAACAACAGAGGGAACAGAGAGTGGGACAAGCAGTACAGAAACTGATAACACAGAAAAAGAATATATTGTAAATATACCCGCTGGCTCTCCCATTGCGATTATAGAAACGTCTGTAGGTACTCTTAAAGCAAGATTGTACCCCGAATATGCACCTAAAACCGTTGAAAATTTTACAAGACTTGCAAATGGGGGGTATTATAACAACACCTATATCTATCGCGTCCAACCTCAAGTTTACTGTGCGGTTGGTTCGGAAAACCCCGACGGTTCAACCGAAAATAAATATGATGTAAAAAATGAACGTGTGCCTATCGAACTCTCCCCTTCCCTTTGGGCTTTTAAAGGTTCGTTAATGGCAATAGAAACATATACAGATAATAATTTCTTTGACGTTCTTTTGCAAAGAACAAAAACCTATACAGGTTCGCAGTTTATAATATGCGGCTCTGTTGAATTTACAGATGATTTTATTGCGGAACTCAAAGAAACAACCCTCCCCGATGTTGTTAAAGAGGGCTTTATCAACTTAGGTGGTGTCCCCAATTATTCTCAAAAATTAGCCGTTTTTGCACAAACCTATGAGGGGTTTGACGTTTTGGATAAAATTTTAAACGTTGCTGTCACGGACGGTGAGAACTTACAACCCAAAGAAGATATTAAAATATTGAATGTAACTATAAGCACATATTAAAATAAACAAATATTAGACCAAAATAAGGGTATATTTTTGCTGAAAAGTAAAAAATAGTTACAGTTTTATTACAAAACTCTCCGTAACTTTACTTTGAAAAAAATTTGGTTATAATATATAGAGTTAATAAGTTGAGGATATGAATATGAAAAAAATAATTTCCGCTTTACTTGCTTTCAGTATGGTTTTCGGTTTGACTTCCTGTGCTGAAGACGAAAGCGTTAAAACTACTGACGGCGAAAAAACACAAGTTACCGATAATGCTGCTGAAAATACTGAAAGTACACAAGGTGCAGTAACTTTTGCACCTGAAGGTGAATATATGAAAAATGATAGTGCAATTTCCGAAGATTTTTTAAATTTTAATGCCCCCGAAGAGGGTGAAGAGATTATTGTTATGTCAATAAAAGGATTTGGCGATGTTAAGATACAACTCTTCCCCGAAGTTGTTCCTTTGGCAGTTGAAAATTTTGTTACACACGCTAAAGACGGTTACTATGACGGTTTAACATTCCATCGTGTAATCGGCGAGTTTATGATTCAAGGCGGTGACCCCTTGGGTACGGGTACAGGCGGCGAAAGTATTTGGGGGGAGAAGTTTGACAGCGGTATGACCTCAAAACTCCATCATTTTACAGGTGCTTTGGCTTATGCCAACAGCGGTTCAACCTATACCAGCGGTTCGCAGTTCTATATATGCGTTAATAAAGCCATTACCGAAGATGAAATGAAAGAATACTATAACGGCGGTTACACATTTGACGAGGCAACCCAAAAGAAATATGTTGAAGTAGGCGGTCAGCCTTTCCTTGACAAGGGTATTTTTGCGGGTCCCGGCACAGGATATACCGTTTTCGGTCAGGTCTTTGAGGGTCAAGATGTTATTGAGGCTGTTTCAAAAGTTGAAACAGACGGCGGTGACAAACCCGTTCAAGGTGTTATTATAGAGAGTGTGAAAGTCGAGCAGTATCACAAGTAATCGTATATCAAAAATACATTATATAATCATTCTGTTTTTCTTCGGTAAAAATTGAATGACTGTCTTTGACGGTGTTCGCCGACAAATGTTGACATTGATTTTATCTCAAAGTCAACAAGATTTACTATATTGTATAAACACTTTTGATATGCCAATACTAAATATGTTACTTAGCTCTTAGTCCATTCTAATAATAACGAGGGAAAAGATTTGAATAAATTTGTAATCAAAGGTGGCAGACCTCTTTTAGGAGAGGTTTATGTCAGCGGTTCTAAAAATGCGGCTTTACCGATTATTGCGGCAACCGTTCTTGTTGACGAGCCTGTTGTTTTGGATAATCTGCCGAATATCAGTGATGTTTCCGTAATGTTGCGTTCTCTTGAGGAAATGGGAGCAACCATTAACCGCATTGATAAAAATTCCGTGAGAATTGACACAACCTCTTTGAGAAATCGCTCTGTATCCTATGAAATGGCTACAAAAATCCGTGGTTCTTATTATTTCATAGGCTCACTCTTGGGTCAATACGGCGAGGCTTTCTGTGCTCAACCCGGGGGCTGTACTTTCTGTGACAGACCTATGGAACAACATATCAAAGCTTTTGAAGTTTTGGGTGCGGAATGTAGTTTTGAAGAGGGCTTTTATACCATAAAATCCGATAATCTTACAGGCAACAGAATTGAATTTGATAAAATCACAGTCGGCGGAACAATTAATACTATCT
>JAISIJ010000292.1 GCA_031262245.1 Oscillospiraceae bacterium
TTCCCTGTATTTAAGTACTTTTTCTCTTAAATCTTTTGAGTAAGCCATCGTTTTCACCTCAATAATATTTTACTTTATTATATCATATTATTTTAGCATTGTCAAGTTAATTATCTATACAATGCTACGACTATAAAAAACAACCGCTTATTTTCATAAACGGTCGCCTTATTTTTAGTGTACTTGTTATCTGCGTTATTATTATAGTTTGAAAAGTATCGTTACGTTAGACTTTATAACGGCGATTTTGATTTTCCCAAACCGCCGTATGTTATTAAAATTACATCAACTGTTTCACAATTTCAATGGGAAACATAGAGCGTTTTGCAACTTCCTCTTCCGTCATACCCTGTGCAAAAAAACGTTTAATAACTATTGACATATCCTCCGCAATTTCAACAATATGCCTGTCCGGGTCATATACTCGAATATCACGCTGACCCCAAGGATACTCCTTAATTTTGTGTACCCATTGCAAATCGGGTATGTTTTTTAGTTCGGAATAGACCTTGTCTAAGTCCTCAACCTCAAAATAAAGTTGAAAATTGTGCGACTGTTCTTTTACGCTGTCGTCTGACAAACCGACAAGTTTTGCATACTCTTGTTGCAGGGAAAATCCCTCAAAAGTTACGTGTTCACCAATGTCCATAACCACATTTTGGTGCAGTACATTTTCATAAAAATGTTTGGATACGGCGATATTCCTAACCGCTAAAAGGCAACCTTGATGTTTCATTTTTTATCCTCCGTTGATATATTTTTAATACTGATTTTAATCAATATACAGATATTATATTATATTATATCATATCATATCATATTATTTGAGTGTTGTTAAATTAATTATCTATATATCTCGGCATAAAATCAGCAAAAAATGTCGCTTTTATTTTTGGTGAGGTGTTTGAGAAAATGTTTGTGCCGATATGAGAGTATTTCTTTTAGAATTGTTTCGAGGTGTCAAGGGTGTATTTAAATAGCATTATATTTCCCTTTTAATTGTTCTAAATATTTTTTTAAAATCTCTGTCGAGTATCTGCATTTCCTCTTTTGCATTAATTGCGTGAGAGGAAATACAAATTTCCGCAAATTCAGTTTTGAAAATAAAACTGATAGTTAAATCCATAATCCAAATCGGGCAAAATCTTATAATATTAAGTTTAAACGGCTCAATTTTAACTCCCGAATTTTTAAGTTTTTTGAAATTACTTTTGAGAGTTACGCTGATTAAATGCAGTGCTTTTTTATTTTTCGCGGTAGTGTAATTATCTCCGCCGTCATAATAAATTCCGTTTGCAAGTGCGGTTACGAGTGCAAGATGTGATTTTTGCCATAAATCCATATTTTTCGATATCAAGGTAGGAATTTTGGCAGATTTAATGAGTTTTTGTAAAGATATTATGCGTTCTGTTTTCTCACCGTTTATCTCACCGATTGTGGTTGATTGAATAGTTTTCGGGGTTAATTTATAAGTCAAAATTCCGTTTTCTATTCTTCCGCCGGCACCGGGAAAAGCCGGAATTATCTTTCCTTTGCCGACTGTTTTCTCGAAATTATCATATCCGTTAATGTTATTTACCATTGTGACTATATTGGAATTTACGTTGTTTTTAAGCTGTTCCAATACAGATTCAATTTGATTATAACGAACGGTTACGAAAATAAAATCAAAGTGTTCGTTATCGTCAAGTTGACTGATAATATTAACATTTGCCTTTTTTGTTAAGCCGTTTTGTTTATAAAGTAAGCCTTTTACGGTTAATTCTTCCAATCGTTTTGAACGTGCAAAGAGGGAAACATTATGCCCTGCTTCTGAAAGTTTCACGGCGAAAATACTGCCGATAACTCCCGCACCTATGATTAAAATTTTTTTGTTTTGCATTTTAACATCTCTCATAATTTTGTAGTATCCGTTCAAATTATATCGTCTACACTAATATTCTATGTGTATAATTATTCAACCTCACCGCCGTGAAAAAGACATTCATAAATCTTTTCGCGGCAATAAAAAATCTCCTCTTTACCGTTGAAATAATTGAAATCGCCGCTTACTCCGCAAACATATTTATAATCGCCGTCAGAGTATTTATTCGGACCTCTGAAAGGCATATTTTCCGGCACACGCAAGAGCGATTCTTTCAAAAAATCGCCCGAAAAATGTTCTTTGTCGGTGACTATTCCATAATAATTCATTGTCCAAAACGGAATATTATTTTCCCATAGTGCTTCCTCACCGCCGAATTTTGTACCGCCTAAAAAGCTGTCGATGTAAAGCAAATCTCCCTCCGCATAGTGCAAATCGTGAGAGCTGGGACGTGACGGACTATCTTCCGCACCCTTTCCGGCATATGTCGCACGCTTTGCACGGATAAGAAATTGTATAACTTTTTCGTTCATTTGAAATGTCCCCTTTAATGTATTTTTTCACTCTTTGATAATCAACCTTATAAATTTAAAAAAGAATACTTTTTATAAAATTCATATTCTTCACAAAAATGATACCCATTCGCCAATAAAACTCCATTTGACGAAGCATTTTCCTTGTCAGGGTCAACAATAATTTCCTTTGCACCAAGTTCAAAAACCATATCCGTCAACAGTCGAATGAGTTCTTTTCCGTAACCTTTGCCGAGAAATTTTTCGTTTCCGATAAGATAGTCAATCGAATAGATTTCACCTCGATTTTCAAATTTACGTCCGTTCCAATCCTCAAAATTTTGAGAATCAAAACAGTCATAATATTGACAAAAACCGATAGGCACATCTTTACACATCACGATAAAGTGACTAATCCACGAAAACGTGCTATCGCAATTTTTGACTTCTTCAATCCACTCGTCAATGGGGTCATACCATTTTTGAATATACGGCTTGTTAAGCCATTCGGTAAAAAGCGGAATGTCTGAATCAGCGAATGGGCGGAGAGAAATGTTTTTCATATTTAACCTTTTCTAATCGGATGTCGTATCACCGTTTTCAGCTTTTCGGGAACGGTTTTTCGAGGGTCGCCCAAATAAATTTCGTGATGACGGCGATTTTCCGACATATCGATTTGGTAGCCTGATTTTTCTGTAAATTCAGTTAATTTTTGTATCGTTATACTTTCAGTATCATACGAGCCGATGTGCATAATTTGAACGCACAAACCTTCACTAAATTTCCACAAATAGACTTTTGACGTGTCTACATTTGGTTTTTTATTCGCAAGCGTTTCTTTCGCCCAACCGAAAACTTCTTCCGTGACAAATTCCGGCTGACGAATCACAGAAGTCCACAAAAATTTGCTTTTATCTGCAATCGACTGTTCATCGTAAAAATCGTCACCAACAGTCCAAAAACCCTCAAGCGGCGGCACGACATATTCGTAAAATCCGCTCGGTTGATTGCCGCTTTTGTAGCTCATTTTGATTGTGTATGACAAGCTGTAAAGTGCCTCCACAGCGGATTGATAGGCTGCGGAGGTATTCGGATCGCCTTGTCCGTCAATCGCAAAATAAACAATTTCGGGAACATCGATAATACTCGGCACAGTTTTCGGTTGGTATAGTTCTTTCTCCGTTTTTTTAAAGTCAATCGGCATTTTTTGCTCCTCAATTAATAAATTTTTGTTACTAAAACAACGGTTTATATTCCGTAAAATGCTATTCTATCCTTAGCTATTGGCTTAAAAAGAGAAGCAATATTATTGTTCGGATTAATTTTTCGCTATCTCCCATAGCCGTCAAAAACCAAGATTTCGGGCTTCTTTTCGATAGATATTACTTAGCAGACAAGCTTTGTTTCGCTAACTGCTTGACCATTTTGGTTATACCGTTATTTCGATTTCATTGCCGTCCGGGTCTGAAATTTTGCTTTCGTAATAATCGTCCCCGGTAGTGCGAGGTTGGCTCAAAACCGTTACACCGTTTTCGCTTAAAAACTTCGTCAATCGGTCAACTTCGCCGGTACTGCCTACCGATAACGCTATATGTGTGTAACCAAAGGCATTATACGCCGAGTTTTCCGTAATATCCCGGCGGGTCATAATTTCAATCCTCGTGCCGTACCCATTAAGATTGCCGGAATCAAAGGTAATGAATCGGCTGTTAAAATTTGTTTTCGGATTGTGATAAATCGGTCCGATATTCGCACCGAAAAAGTTTGCGTAGAAGTCGGCAGAAACGTCAATATCCTTAACCCAAATTGCTATATGATTTATATGCATACTATTCACCTTTCCGCTGTGGTTTTTCTAACTGTAATTTTCATTTTAAGTTCTCCTCAATCAACAAATTTTCCGTTAAAAAAATTCTCATTTCCTGTTTCTTTTGCGGTGATTCTGAACAGAACGCAACCGTCAGGGCAAACTAAATATTTTGAAAATTTACTGTTTCCGCCGACTTTTGTCAAATCTCCACCACTTCGCACAGTTTCCATACTCGGATAAATCAGAGTCATTGTTTTGCTGCAAATTCCCTGCCCGTCAGCGTTCACGGGGCAACCGTAAGTGCAGGTGTATTTGTCGCCGATTTCCTCACCGTTGCGACAATATCCCTCGGTTTTATCACCCCGAAGAAACCCGATTACTTCAATTTCCCATTCGTATTCTTCGTTGTACCATTTTTTCATAGAAGTTTCTCCATTTTTTAAGTATGTATTCTCTCAATTTCGGTAATCGAAAAGTTGCGGTAAATTAAATTTTCACGAACAGTAAAACCGATTTTCTCCCAAAAACCATTCCCATTTTTATTTTTTTCGAATACTACGAGTGCAACTTTTGCAATTCCCTCATTTTTCAATGCAGTAATAACGCTGTCAACAAGTTTTCGCCCGATACCTTTTTGGCGTTGATTTTCGAGAGTACAAGTATGATAAATATACCCTCGTCTACCGTCATTTCCGGCAAGAATATCCCCGATAATCAGCCCGTTTTCCTCCGCAATAAAACAAGTATTCGGGTTACGTTTTAAAAAATTTTTCAATTCCTTTTTCGCTGTCATCAACGTTATTAAGTCTCAATCCCGATGTCCATAACCACAAATTATAAAGGGACTTGACAAGATTAGAGTGGATTTTCTCTAAAACTTTTTAGTAAAATAAGATAAATATTATCTTTTCTGTGGTTAAATCTAAATTCAGATTCTTTCAGAAAAAGAATAAATTTATCTTTCTTGATACCTTTAAATTTGCTCAAACGATGTTTTGCAAATCCCCAAAAATTTTCAATTCCATTAATGTGATTTCCATCCCCTTTTGAAAATTCATTTTCGCCGTGATTAACACGGAAATGTTTTTCATAGCCAAGGTCGACTAAGCCGTCATACCCACGCCATCTATCACTGTAAATTGCACTTTCAATATCTGCTCTTCCCCGAATTATGGCGGATAAAGTGGCACTTTTACAGTCTGGTACTATCTCAGTATACACTTCTCCTCCACGTTTGTAAAGCCCAAAAACAATAGTTTTTAAGTCTGCACCTCAACCTCTTTTACCATTAACTCAAGTAGGTCCGAAGTAACTTTCATCGACTTCAAATTCTTCTTTTTCAGGTTGGATTGGTGACTCTGTTTTGCAAATTTCAGCTATTCTTATTCTGAATTTATTAAACAAAACATTGACTGAATTTCGATTTACTCCTGTAAGTTTTGCAACTGTTATTGCATTTAAATCGTGATAAAATAACTTAACTATTTCACGAAATTTTGCCTCGCTGATTTTTGAATGGTAAATATACTTGTTTTTCATTGTCTTTTCTCATAGAATAGCTTATCATACTATTCTAATCTTGTCAAGACCCTATTTTTATTTTGTACGAACGTAATTAATAAATTATAGTCTTTAGGAGAAGTAAGTTCATTTTTGCGTTTTTTTATTTGAAGTTTGTTAAGCAACAAATAATTTTTATCTATTTCTGTATTTACTTCAATCCATTTCCCAAATTTATATGCTGTATCCAAAACTTCAAGATTAGTATTATCTTCATCATATGCGGAAATCATACTGCATAAAGTATTAAAAAAATAACCTATTAAATATGGGTGAATATCCGATTTTGTTAATTCCGTTAATATTCTATCATAGTTAGTATTTGCATATCTCTTAAAAAAGCATTTGTCACAAATTAAAAACATAGGTACATTCCCTATAAAATCTGGACTATTTGGGTCTACCATATCTCCCGAACTAAGACCAAACCATAAAGGTTCAGTAAATATTTACCCATTTATATTTGTTGTCGTTAAGGTGTTTTTTTATATAATAAAATCTCCGTATCCCAAAATGAAAATATTGTTGATTCAAAAGGTTTTGTAGTATCTTTATCACCTTCGTATTCGTTTTCAATAATAGACCTATCCTAAAACCTTTACAAACAGAAACAAAAATGATAAAATAGAAGAATGAATAATGAAAAAAGAATAGCAAAACTGAAAAAAAGCAGATATCAAGTATTGTTTGGAGTACACAAGGAAACGTTTGAAAAAATGCTCGCCATCGTAAACAACGCATATGAGGAAATGCGTAAAAAAGGCGGTAGAAAGCGAAAATTGAGTGTTCTTGATATGCTTGTAATAACGTTGGGATATTATCACGACTACCGGACAATGGAAAATATTGCTTTCGATTATGGTGTCTATAAACAACGGATATGTGAAGCAATCGCTTTTGTAGAGCAAATTCTCATCAAGGATGGTACGTTTTCTCTGCCTTCAAAACGGAAATTATCCGAAGAAAAAGAGGCAGCAACAGTAATTGTTGATGTTACCGAATGCGAAACGGAACGCCCTAAAAAAAACAAAAACTAAGTTATTCCGGCAAGAAAAAGAAGCACACTATCAAAAACCAAATTTCGATAAATGGCGAAACCGGAAAGATTATTTGTGTTAACGAAGCCAAAGGTGCAACGCATGATTTTCAATTATTCAAAAACAGCAAAGTTCATATTTCGGAAAATATTTTGCTTGTTGCCGACAAGGGATATATGG
>JAISIJ010000392.1 GCA_031262245.1 Oscillospiraceae bacterium
AGAAATTTGACTTTGTGTTTATCAAAATACAAAGTTTAACTTTTGCTTGTTCCCCTCCACTGAGTGTTCCGATTTTCTGTGTAGCGTTTTTAGCTATAACTCCACATTTTGCAAGATTATTTCGCACTTCTTGTTTCGACCATTTGGGGAACTTTTTTGAAACAATTTCTATTGGATTCAAAGATAAGTCAGTCCAATTTAAATCCTGTTCAAAATAAGCGATTTTAACATAATCAGCAAACTTAAATTGTCCCGAAATAGCTGGAATTTTACCCATCAACGTCTTCAGAAGAGTAGATTTTCCTATGCCATTGAATCCTGTAATCACAACTTTTTCACCAGACTTTATATCAAAAGTTAGTCTCGGAAGTAAAACTTTTTCATATCCAACTTCTAAATTACAAATTTTCAATGCTTTTTCTGAACCTACTGCTAAAGACTTTAAGACGTAATGTGACTTTTGAGTGTTTTGAGGTGGATCTAATCTTTCTATCTTTTCCAAAGCTTTAATCCTTGATTGCGCTTGCCGTGCTGTCGATGCTCTTACACGATTCTTTGCAATATAGTCCTCATTTTTTTTAATTTCTTTTTGCTGCGCTTGAAATTGTCTTATATAACTCTCACGTTTTAAGCCTTTAACCTCAATGAATTTAGTAAAATTGCCATAATACTTTGTAATCCTTTGAAATTCTATGTCTAATATGCAATTTGTAACTTGGTCTATAAAATCGAAATTATGTGAAATTAAAATAAAAGCATTATCAAGATTTTTTAAATATTCCGCAAGCCACTCGACATGCTCTTTATCTAAAAAATTAGTGGGCTCATCCAGCAGTAAAACATCAGGTTTTTCAAGCAAGATCTTTGCTAAAATAACCTTTGCTCTTTGCCCCCCACTTAAAGTGTTTATTATTTTCTCTATTCCAATCGCTGAAATTCCAAGACCATTTGCAACTTTTAAAATTATACTTTCAATTTCATAAAACCCTCGATTCACCAAGAGGTTTTGGTAGTCTGAAGCAAGGTCTGCAGTTTCATCGTCAAAATTCTCTCCCATGTTGCTATAAATTTTATTTAATTTCTCCTCAATTTCATATAAATCAGCAAATGCAGTCTTTAAGTATTCAAAAATAGTAAAACTTTGATTAATCTCCGCCTGCTGGTCAAGGTATCCGATTTTTATATTCTTCTGCCACTTGATATCACCTGAATCAGGCGTAATATTTCCGATAATTGATTTTAAAAGAGTGGTTTTACCTGTGCCATTTCGCCCAAGAAGCCCCATATGTTCGCCTTTAAAAAGTTCAAAATCTACGTTTTTATATAAAATTTTATCGCCAAATGAATGTGATAAATTTTTTACTTCCAGTAATGCCATTGATATTCCTCCAAAAAAATATATATATTTTTCTCTTCGATCTTATTCATCGTGTGCATTCAAAAACAGCACTCCCTTCACATAACATAAAAGGGATGCTGTTAATACTATCATATCTTCACTATTTAATTTAAAGAGAGTTTTTAAAGATTTGAATAATGTCGTCTTCTTTTAAAGGTATATATGCATTTTGCAAATTTCTGGCCTTCACAGCTTTCTGCGCCATAATTTCAAATTTTGAATCGTCAATTCCCAGTTCTGAAAGTGTCATTGGTATCCCGCATTTCTTAAAAAATTGTTCTGTTAAATCTATCGCCTGATTTGCCAAAAACATCTTATCTTTATTTTCAGGTAAGTTCCAAACATTTTTAGCGTACTCATCAAATTTATCTACTGTTTTTTCACTCAAAATATATCTCATCCAATGTGGAGTTAATATCGCTAACCCAGTCCCATGAGTAATATCATAATATGCACTCAGTTGATGCTCAATTGGATGACATGACCACGATTCATCAAATTTCCCGCAGGCACAAAGTCCGTTTATTGCTAGACTTCCTGCCCACATTAAATTTGATCTCGCCTCATAATTATCCGGTTCTTTTAATGCAATGGGAAGATATTTAATACAAGTCTTTAATAAACTTTCGCAAAATCTATCTGTGACAAAAGCTGTTTTAGAATTATTAAAATAGACTTCAAAAATATGCGACATAATATCAGCAGTTCCCGCTGCGGTTTGAATTGCTGGCAATGTAAATAAATATGTTGGATCTAAAATCGAAGTCTTAGGCAAAGTAATCGGAATAGTTACGCCCAATTTTTCATTAGTTTCAAAATTTGTTATAACTGCACTAGAGTTCATTTCTGAACCTGTTGCCGCCAAAGTTAAAACAGTTACAATAGGAATCGCCTTTTCTGGTTTGAATGTTTGCTTTACAATGTCCCATGCATCTCCATTATAAAATGCACCACAAGCCGTAACCTTAGCACAATCAATTACGCTTCCTCCTCCAACCGCTAAAATTACATCAATTTTATTTTCTTTACAAATTTTCACGCCGTCCCTGACAGATTCAATTCTTGGATTCGGTTCAACTCCAGAAAGCTCATATATATTAAAACTCGTTAAAAGTTCATTAATCTTGTTATATATTTTATTTACTTTAATACTCTTACCACCATAAACAAGCAAAACATTTTTACCGTACTTTTTCAGGACTTTCGGTAATTCATTGATTCTTCCTTTGCCAAAAAGGATTTCTGTTGATACATGGAAGTTAAAATTGTTCACAAAAATTTCTCCTTATTATTAATCTTATTTATCTTATTTCAACCCTTATTATAAACTTAAATTAGGCTCATATCAAATCTTAAAGAGGTGATTTTAATGATACTATTGTAGTTTGACTCGATCCCCTTTTTAGTTTAATATCTATAGAGTAGGATACGAGATATCATATTGGTTTTTAGGATGTGTTGTATAAATTGGAATCACATAAATTAAAATGGATGAGTTTAAATGAGTTGCGAGAACAGTTTCTAAGTTTTTTTGAATCAAAAGGGCATTTGCGTTTACCTAGTTTTTCTCTTATTCCGCATGACGATAAAAGTTTACTTTTGATAAATTCGGGTATGGCGCCCATGAAACACTATTTTACCGGAGAATTCTCCCCTCCAAGTAGAAGAGTCACAACTTGTCAAAAGTGTATAAGGACCCCAGATATAGATAGAGTGGGTATCACTTCAAGACACGGCACTTATTTCGAAATGCTTGGGAACTTCTCTTTTGGGGATTATTTTAAAAAAGAAGCTATCAGCTGGGCATGGGAATTTTGTACGCAGGTTATAAAGTTACCGCGCGAAAAGTTTTGGATTTCAGTCTATAAAGATGATAATGAAACAAAAAAAATCTGGATGGATGAGATCGGTATACCCGAAAATAGAATAGTAAAGCTAGGAAAAGAAGATAACTTCTGGGAACACGGCTCCGGCCCCTGTGGTCCATGTTCTGAGATTTATTTTGATCGCGGTGAAAAGTACGGTTGCGGTTCGCCAAATTGTGCTGTAGGCTGTGATTGCGATCGATTCGTTGAATTTTGGAACTTAGTTTTCACAGAATTTAATAATGACGGAAACGGCAATTACACGCCACTTGCTCAGAAAAATATAGACACAGGTATGGGACTCGAACGCCTTGCTTGTATTGTGCAAGATGTAGATAATCTGTTTTTAGTAGATAGCGTAAAGAAAATAGTTGAACATATTTCAAAACTCACAGGTGTCAGTTACGGATATTCAGATAAAACAGATATATCAATCAGAGTTATTACTGATCATATTCGCAGTTCTGTATTTATGATTTCAGACGGTGTTTTGCCATCAAATGAAGGTAGAGGTTATGTTTTACGCAGATTACTGCGAAGAGCTGCGCGGCATGCTA